>JBMSPY010000247.1:0-3848 GCA_049423005.1 Cyclobacteriaceae bacterium | reverse complement strand
CGGATCGCCGGTTAACATTTGCCGTATGGCATCCTCCAATTTCATTTCACGGGCCAATGCAAACAAATGCGCCATGGTTTCATCCGTGATGATGTTTTTGGAGAAATCGAACAAGAAATCCTCAAAATGCTTACTAAAATGATTAAACCGATTTGGATCCTCTGCAAAAAGATCTCTCATATGTGTGGCCTGCATTTCCAAATGATGGATGGTCAGTCGATGCCAGCTTTTGGTTTCAGCGGGTTTGGTTGAAGCGTGCAACATGCTTGATAAACGTTCGATTAATTTGTTCTAGCCTTTAATTGTCCCCGAAGCAGTTTGTTATAGTCACTGCAACTTAAATATCCATGCTCGTCGCAATAGGGACAAGTAGTGTATGTTTCCGATAAATAATTACGTTTTACGATCACCGTTCTCCCACTGCAAACTGGACAAACAACCTTGCCGAGTGGACCGCAATCGATGTCATAATCTCTGGATAGTATTTCTGTTGCTTCCTGTTGCTTCTGACTAAGTTCCTCAAGTAAGGCATCCTCTGCACGTTTAAGTAGGGCTGAGGCTTGTTGTGAATAAGCGCCAGAAGTTCCTTTTAATTGAATGTACTTGGTAAGCCAATCAACACTCTGTCTGTATTTTTTAAGATAAAAAGAATTTTCTCCAAAAAAATAAGCCAATTCAGATGGAACACTCTTGACGGTTTTGAGTGCCTTTAAAAATAATTTATCTGCTGCGGTGTACTCACCTGCTTGTAGAAATTGAACGGCTGAATCGATTACCGCACGGGCTTGTTGTTGTTGTCGGATGGAATTGAGTTGCTCTAGTTCCTGGATTTTATCTTTCTCCTTATCCTGACAATAGATGGTTCCGGCAGTCAGTAATAATACCAGAAGGGTAGAAGTAAGCGTTTTAAATCCGATCGATGCCGAGCCACTCAAGTGTGGAGTGACAATAAATGTTTTCCTTTTCCCCATCGGTTAAATCCATTTGATCTATAAAGGCTCCGATCTCCAGGTCTCCCAAAGGAAAAGGGTAATCGGAACCCAAAGTTACTCTTTTTGAGCCTTGGAATTTCAATACATATTCAAGTGTAGCCGGATCGTGGGTAATGCAGTCCACCCAAAATTTTCCCAGGTAATGCTTGGGATCTACCGCATTGTCGACAGCTACCAGATCGGGTCTACTTTCAAATCCATGTCGTATCCGACCCAAAGTAGCAAAGAAGGAACCTCCGGCATGCGCAAAATTTACCCGAAGTCGGGGAAGTCGCTCGAGAACTCCTCCGAAAATCATCGAACACATGGCTCTCGAGGTTTCTGCTGGCATACCAACCAACCAAGGCAACCAGTACTTTTTCATTTCCGATTCACCCATCATATTCCATGGGTGTACCAGAATGGCCATTCCCATTTGCTCGCAGGCTTCAAAGACAGGGAAGTAACGCGACTCGCTCAAATTTTCACCATTGATGTTCGATCCAATTTGGATACCCTTTATTCCAAGTTCTTGACAACGTTCCAACTCCCGTATAGCCAAATCGGTATCCTGCATAGGGATTGTGCCTAGCGCGACATAATTCTTAGGGTAGCGATGAACAATCTCGGCCAGGTGATCATTAAGAAAGGCTGACAAATCCAAAGTGTCCAATGGTTTAGCCCAATACGAAAACATTACTGGAATGGTTGATACAACCTGAACTTCCGTATGAAAGGCAGCGTACTCTTGAATTCGAAGCTCAGGATCCCAACAGTTACGTCCGATTTCTCTGAAAAACTGTTTTCCTTTCATCATGTTGGCAAATCCTGGTCGATGGTGCTCCAGGTGTATGAATTCACCATAGCCAAATTTCTCTGTCCAATCAGGCATTTTCTCCGGGAGCAAATGCGTGTGCGAATCGATGCGCATGCGTGTTTAGTTTTTCTTGCCTGAATTTAGATTTATGCCTGCCGCCCGTCTTTGCCGGATGGCTTCAAAGGTAACAATGGCGGCTGAAACCGACACATTCATCGAGTCCACATCACCATACATAGGTATGATGATGTTGTTAGTTGCTGCCTTCGTCCATATTCCGGAAAGCCCGGTGGCCTCCGTTCCCATGACGATGGCTGAGGCTCTGGTAAAATCTATAGTGTCGTATGGAACAGAAGCTTCCAGATGGGTACAATAAATTCCAATGTCGTGGTCTTTTAAAAAAGCAATGGCAGATGCTGAATCGGTAACGGCCACCTGCATGGTAAAAAGACTGCCCAGACCAGATCGTATTACATTAGGATTGTATAAGTCAGTCTGTGGATCGCAAATGATAACCGCATCAACACCTGCAGCATCAGCTGTGCGCAATACGGCACCAAGATTACCTGGTTTTTCTACTGACTCGAGTACAATGACCAAAGGATTTTTTCCCAAAGCAACGTCGTTCAAATTATGGGATTTAGATTTAGCAACAGCCAACAGACCTCCCGAATTTTCCCGAATGGCCAGTCTTGAAAAAATTTCCTCTGAGATTTGAATGGTTTGACGAGCAGCGTGCTTGACAGTCAATTGTTCACCAACTATTTGCGGACACCAAAGCAAGGTTTCCAGATCATAACCGGCTGTGATGGCCATTCCAATCTCCTTCACGCCCTCCAAAACAAAAAGACCAGATTCTTTTCTGGTTCTCGCTTTTTCCAGGGCGATGATCTCCTTGATCCTGGGATTCGCCGTACTCGTAATGATGGGCTCATTCTTCACCTGGTAAAGTTAGGGATAATCATTTAGTGTGAACCAACCAGGTGCAATTGGTTAACCAGATTGGATTTACCGAACCTTAGGTATCTTTGAAAAAAAGTTAAAGTGAATCAGTCCAGCATCCCTGTTTTATCACCAGACTCCTGGCTCGAATATGAATTGGTGGATAGCGGCAATGGTGAGAAGCTGGAGCGATTTGGTCCGTACACATTGGTTCGCCCTGAACCCCAGGCTATTTGGCAACCGAAGTTGAGTGAACAGGTTTGGAAAGAAAAGGCCTCAGCCAGATTTGACCGTGAACAAACAGAGCGCTACCGTTCATCCGATGAAATAAAGGGTGGGTGGAAAAGAAAAAATTCCATGCCCGAATCCTGGCACATCAACTATAGCTACGCCGACAAGTTTTCAATGAAACTCAGACTGGCCTTAACAGGTTTTGGACATGTGGGATTGTTTCCGGAACAAGGATCCAATTGGAATTTCATTTGGGATACGCTTAAATCCTGGAAAGGTGCAGGTGCTCCGCGTGTTTTGAATCTCTTTGCCTATACGGGTGCAGCCTCTGTTGTTTGCCGACTCGCTGGCGCAGAAGTTACACATGTCGACGCTTCACGCCCTGGACTGAATTGGGCCAATCAAAATATGCAGCTCAATAACCTTGATAACATCCGCTGGGTTTATGAAGATGCGCTAAAATTTGTGCGTCGCGAAGTTAAGCGCGGAAATAAATACCATGGCATCATCATGGATCCGCCGCCTTATGGCAGAGGGCCGGAGGGGGAGAAGTGGACCTTACAAGACAAGCTCGATGAACTCGTTGGTCAGGCACGAATGCTCATGGCTAATGATCCGGCTTTCTTTATCATGAGTCTATATGCCGTAGGATTGTCTTCCATCGTGGGTGCCAATGTTGTGAAAAGCTATTTCAAGGAAGGACACGCTGAATCAGGTGAATTTTTTCTTCGCAGCGCGGCTGGTCAGGGTCTTCCTATGGGAACCTTCATTCGGATTGGCTCGTTCTCTTAAGCAGGGTATTTTCGAATTCACACACGCTCTTAAGGCAATTGTCATTACCTTTGCGCCTTATTTCTAAAGAATCGCTTTTTTTAATCAGTTATGCA
>JBMSPY010000246.1:0-3851 GCA_049423005.1 Cyclobacteriaceae bacterium | reverse complement strand
CGAAAGAAGAGTGACCTCAGATTCATTGGTTGGAATAATCAGAATATTTTGATTCGGATGACCAAGCAGATGATCGGATAAGGCTTTGTTGACCTTAGTGATTTCCTCCAATACAATCAGGTCAGCCTTTTCGAGTAGGTCGTAGCTGATGTTCTGAAGCGATTGCGACTTCAGTTGGAACAATCCTGTATTACCAAATACCCCAGGTATAAATGGGTTTAATTTTCCGCCATACACGTGAAGGATTTGAATTCTGGGCAGAGGATGAGCAGTAAGGAAAAACTCATTATCGTAAACGACTGGAAAGTCCTGAAGCGTTACCTGCATGGGAACCGGCTTATCAGACATCATCACATCAATATAAACAGGCGTAACGCCCAATGGCTCTACAGAAACCGTAGTCATAGAAGCCAGAGCTTTTCCAATGGTAAGCCGGACCGTCAGTTGTTCGATCAACTCCCTGCTATCGTTTCGTAGCCAAAGTGTGAGTCTTGATTTTTCTCCTGCAATGAGATACGGATTTTCAAATGCGGCAGAATCAACATAAACATTCCGATTACTTTTTGGCTGTACAGGAATTAACCCAATCTTCCGGATAGAGTCTATTGAAGTCAGTGGGCCCACAGCAGATCTTTGAAAATCAGATATGAAAAATACATCAGCACTAGGAAAGGCATTTACCTTTCTGAGTACATCCTGAAAACTGCGTGTTTGGGAGACCGACCGAATGGCCGCCAGTTGTTCAAGGGTTTCCTGTGAAGACTTGAAATTGGATGCCCCGGAAAAATCATTTGTCAAAATCAGATATCGGGTATCACGTGGAAACAGATCAACTATGGATTTCCCGTAAGCGACAGCTTGCTCCAGAGCCCGGGTTTTGTCAGGCATAGGAATCGACATACTTGGAGAATTATCGATGTACACCACAACATCCTTTCCCGAGCCCATACCTTCCGCAGCAGGTAAATATGGCTGAGCGAAGGCCATGACCAAAAAAAATAAAAACAGCAACCGGGAAAACAGAACAAGGAGATGCTGGATTTTTCTTTTTCGTGAACTGGCCTCCTGTACGAGTTCTAAAAGACGAATGTTGGAAAAATAAACTTTTCTGGTTCGCCTGAAATTAAAGAGATGAATGACGACCGGTATGGCCAGCGTAGTCAACGCCCACAAAAACAGCGGGTGAACAAAACTCATGGCTGGTAAAATTAGGTAAAACAGATCACCTCAATCTCAAAATTTGAGTCGTAAAGAATAAGGAGACAAAAATTCAAAAGCTCAATCGCGGTAATTCAAGGCTGGTTTGCGATCACCAATTAATTAATCGTATTTAAAATCGGATCCCCGCCTCTCTCTGAATTCCTTCCATCCTGCTTCAATACGGGTAGGTTCTGCATATAGATCAAGAGCCGTAAGCGCCATAGTCTTGGCTGCTATCATCATACCTTTGACACCTATGGAAGTGCCGCCTGCAGCAACCGCTTGCCAGCTGTGGGGCGGCGTACCAGGAACCCAGGTAGCGGTACTCAAGCCAATAGTTGGCACGACCCAACTCACATCACCAACATCAGTAGATCCAGCCTCTGTCGCTTTTTTGGAACGGGCAATGGTGGAAGTCCTGGAAAGCGGAGGCACTTCTCCGGGTAACGTCTTTTGAATTTTCTCAGCAAATACTCTTTCCTCCTCCGAATAGGTATATCCCCCAACCTCATTTAAGTTTTTAAGCATGACTTCCGAAAGAATATCGTTGGGAAGTAATTCATGAACTCCACCCGTAACCTCAATTTCGACCCGCGTATCGGTTCCCATTGCTGCGCCGTTGGCAATGCGCACCAGTCGATTCCACATGTCACGAACCTCTCCGCGTTGCGGATGACGCACGTAATAATAAACTTCAGCAAAAGCAGGAACCACATTTGGAGCTTCGCCACCACGAGTAATCACGTAATGAATACGTGATTTTTCATTCACGTGCTCCCGCATCATGTTGACCATAGAATTCATGGCCTCTACGGCATCCAGTGCCGAACGTCCACGCTCCGGCGCAACAGCTGCGTGAGACGCCGTTCCATAAAATCTGAATTTACCGGTTTTATTGGCCAATGAACCACTTGGTGATGCATCGTTTGCATCGCCAGGGTGCCAGTTCAACACCACATCTACATCATTGAACAATCCTTCCCGAACCATATAAACTTTTCCACTCCCTCCTTCTTCAGCAGGGGTTCCATAAAATCGAATGGTGCCCGATTTCTTATTGGCTGCCAACCAATTCTTGATTTCAATGGCTGAAGCTGCTGAGGCCACGCCAAAAAGATGGTGACCACAAGCATGACCAGCTTTTTGATCAGGAATTGGCTTTTTTTCGGGCTCGGCAAATTGACTGATTCCGGGAAGTGCATCGTATTCTCCTAAAATGCCTATAACTGGCTTACCTGAACCTGCCGTAGCGACGAAGGCCGTGGGCATTCCTGCCACATCAGCCTGAACCGAGAACCCGGCATCCTTGAGCATTTGTTGCAGTATTGCGGAGCTTTTAACCTCCTTGTATCCAACTTCAGCAAATCCCCAGATTTGTAAAGCAGCTTTAGAATAATAATCTGTTTTTCCGTCTATGGCCTTAAGCACTTCCTGACGTGACTTTTGTGCCAATAGTGCAGAGGCAAAGCAAACTAGGGTAAGGGTAAGGGTAAGGGTAAGTATTCGCATAAATCTGTTTCAGGTATTCCGCAAAATACCCGAAACAGATTATACGCACAATTCAATTTTGACAGTGTCGCAGCAAATTCAATTCACTCCTACCGGAGTAAGCTCAACTATCCTGGCCCGGAGTCTTTTCAATATTTCCTTTTGATTACGGACAACCGTCCGGGCTCGATTCAATTTTATTAGTGTTTCATTAAGTCGACGGATTTTCTCACTTCGGTCTGCATCGAGTTCATGGATTAACTTCGCCAAATCCTCAGCCGAAGTTGACCTCTTCCATTTTTCTTTTTTATTAATCGATTCCATAAGTTTCAAATGCCATTCCTTCCTAAATAAAATTTATATCAAAATTTATAGATCGCTGCCAGGCCTATCGTAGACTGAGTATTTAGTGTATAATTTCCATTCTTATCTGAAAATTGTTGAAGCGCCTGCTCTCCAGGCTGTGATTTAATTTTTTTGAAGTGATCAAAACGAAATTCAGGTTTCAACACCAACCGGTCCTCAGCAAGTTTGAAACTTGCTGTAAGGGTTATTGTTTCCACATCCGTTCCCTTGCCATTTGTAAGCAAACCACGCGCACCATCTCTGTTGTCAAAGTACTCGAATCGCGTTCCGATGGAAGCTGTGTTGGTGATGGCAAACGTGGTGTAAAAGTTGATTCCAGACCAGTGCTTAGCCTCAGTCTGAAAAGCGCCACCCTGAAATTCTCCTTTCAAAGATCCATACATTCCCCAAAGTGTTACCGATAATCGCTTGGAAATCTGCCAGGAGGATACCAGATCCACAACACCAAAATAGGAAGTAGTATCCTGTCCATTTAGTCTGGCATTCCCTTCATTTCCCTGGATGGTATTAAGGTAAACCACCCAGCCCTCGATAGGTGAGACCATAAGTTGTCCAATAAAACTTTTACCGTGATTGTTATCATTGAGATTATCTGTGCCATTTACCACACCACCCATAATCGATACCTTATCAGACAATACATAATTAACTTTTAGTCCAACGTGGTAAAATGGAATTCCGGCATTAAACGTGTTGTTAATGGAGTAGTGGAAGTTCAAGGGTGCGTCAATCAATTCGTAACCAATGTGTGTTCCAAATTGGCCCATGGTAAGACTTAGGTTTTCAGTTGGCTTCGG
>JBMSPY010000245.1:0-3855 GCA_049423005.1 Cyclobacteriaceae bacterium | reverse complement strand
AGAACAGAAGCGTTACTGGCTGAAGCTTCCCGCCTTTGTAAAGGATTGGACGCGAGTCTCACCATCATCCACGTCGGCAAACTTGAAACGGAAAAACTCAATTTTCTTAAGAATACCCTTGACCGGCATGGTATCCCTGCAGATCGATTAGAAATTGTGGATAAACCGGGCGACCCGGCAGAGGTCATACTTAAGACATGCCGCGAAAAAAAATGTGACTTGCTGATTGCCGGTGCGCTTCAGCGAGAACAGTTGCTGAATTACTATATAGGCACGGTTGGGCGAACAGTCCTCCGAAAAGCTCCATGCTCCGTTCTCGTTCTTACAGATCCACAGGCAAATCGCAAGGGTTTTGAAAATATTGGCGCACTCGCCGAAGATACTCCGTTCATTAAAGAAACCTTAGCTGCTGCGTGCAGTATTGGAATGCTTTCCGGTGAAGCACAGCTTCATGTTTTGCGTGAGATCAAAATGTTTGGATTAACACTTGCATCAGCTGATCAAAGTAATCAAGCAGAATATGATCAGCTTCAGGAACAACTGGTAAAAGATGAAATTGAAGAAGCAGAAAGGCTTCTTCAGGATATTCCCCACGATCAACTCAGAATAAATATTAAGGTTGTATCCGGTAAGGCAGGATTTGAGGTATGTAAATTTGCACAACGAAAAGAATTGGATCTGCTGGTTGTGGGAATGCCTCCAAGAAGATTCAATTTTCTGGATAGATTTTTTAAACATGACCTTGAATACCTGTTCGCAGATCTGCCCTGTAATCTGCTGTTAATTAAACCGGCAGAATCATGAATCTTAGCCATCAGGAAATCACAGGTCTGCTGATTCAGCTTGGGGTAATGCTCCTGGTAGGCAGGTTGTTTGCTGAAATCGGAAGAAAACTTCGTCAGCCATCCGTTGTGGGAGAGATTGTAGCCGGAATAATTCTTGGCCCCACCCTGCTGGGAATGGTTTCACCAGAATTATTCCAGATGCTTTTCCCACCAGGCCGATCAAGTATTGTGCTGGATGGTTTTGTTCAGGTAGCGGTTGTGATGCTGTTATTTATTGCCGGCCTTGAGGTGGATCTGCACATAGTCTGGCAGCAAGGCCGCCAGGCTGTCTTTACTTCTTTACTCGGACTCATCATTCCTTTTGCAACAGGATTTTTCGTGCCATCCATGCTGCCGGAATTTTTTGTGGCGGCCGATGACAACACCCGTCTGGCACAGGCACTTTTCATGGGTACATCCATGGCCATAACAGCATTGCCTGTAATTGCAAGACTGTTGATGGATTTGAACCTATTCAAATCTAAAATGGGCATGCTGATCATCAGCTCAGCGATGATCACTGATTTAATTGCCTGGCTCATTTTATCTGTTGTTCTGGGGATGGTAGGACGACAAAGCGATCTTAGCTGGTTCAATACCGGCATTGTAACCGTCCTCTTTACTTTATTGATTCTTACTGCGGGCAGAGCACTTATCAATAAGTCTCTTCCATGGATTAACCGAAGCCTGGCATGGCCGGGAGGTGTTCTTGCTTTATCTCTTGGATTTTGTTTTCTATCGGCAGCCTTCACCGAGTATATCGGTATCCATGCAATCTTCGGTTCTTTTCTGATGGGTGTGATTCTTGGTGACTCCGAACATTTTTCCGAGCGAGCCAAGGAGATTGTCCATCAGTTCATCAACAATGTATTCGCACCGTTGTTTTTTGTTTCCATCGGACTCAAAGTAAACTTCCTGTTAAATTTTGATTTGACGGCTACATTGGTAATCCTCGCCATCGCATTTGCAGGCAAGGTACTTGGAGCAGGGGCAGGAGCAAGACTGGGAGGATTCACATGGAGAGAAAGTATCGCTGCAGGATTTGGTATGAATGCCCGCGGCGCAATTGAAATCATTATGGGCCTGGTGGCATTGGAGTACAAACTGATTAACGAGACCATTTTCGTTTCACTTGTGATCATGGCGCTGGTTACCAGCATGGCCAGTGGACCGATTATGAAATACATTTTAATTACCACTCAAAAACCGGAGGCCGAGACGACCAGGGAAATAGGCTGACCGGCCATAGGATTCAGAAATCGTATCTTTGGAAAATTTTTCCAATGAAAATCGCTGAAATTCACACTAAAAAAGGCGTTATGAAGATCAAATTCTTCGAAGAAGACGCCCCAAACACGGTTGCCAACTTTATCGATCTGGCTGAACATAACTTTTATGACGGACTGACCTTTCACCGGGTGATTCCGGACTTCGTCATTCAGGGAGGCTGCCCGAATGGGACGGGAACCGGTGGACCTGGCTATCGCATCAAATGCGAACTGACCGGAAAGAATCAGTATCATGACCGCGGTGTTCTTTCAATGGCTCATGCCGGCCGCGATACAGGTGGTTCACAGTTTTTTATCTGTCACTCGCGACAAAACACCGCACACCTTGACCGAAACCATACCGTTTTTGGTAAAGTTTTTGAAGGTTTGGAAGTGATTGACCAGATCCGTGCAGGAGACGTAATGGAAAAAGTCGTCATTACAGAAATGGAAGGATGATTTTTTAGTTTATGTCTAATGATAAATCGGTCAGTATTTCAGCCCTACTGGTAGCAAACCAGTTGGACATTAAAGGAATCCGGAGTTATCTGGACCTGAAGGCTGTCGTAGACTCGCCAACCGAATTAATGATTACCCTTGGGGGCGACCGGTTTCAGTATTTTTTTAATTACGGTGTAATTGTTTTCTCAGGTCAGTCAGAAGAGGAAATCAAAATTGCCCTAAAGTCAATCTCTCCTTTTTTGAAAAATCCGATTAGCACCTGGATCAGAGATGATCATAAAGTTGAAATTGATCAGGATTCAGTTTTGGATTTTGAATTTGACCGGATAGTTGTTGACCACCTTGATCAAAAGGTTTTTAGAATTACTATGCTCAACCTTGCTCAGTCTGTTGCGCTTGATCATTACAATCATGTGACAGAAGGATTGTTGGATGAGGTAAAGGGTTTCACCCGCGAACTTGGCTCGAAGGGTAAACTCAGTATGAACCGGCTAAGCATGATGAAATTCATCGGCAGGGCGTTAGTGACTAAAAATGAGATTGCTGATAATGTCTACATCTTCGATGCACCCGACCTGGTATGGGACGATGAATTTTTAGATAAACTTCATCGTGGATTACAGAAACAGCTGGACCTGCGCATCCGCTTCAGCGAAATTGAATATACGCTTAGGACCATCAGCGAAAACCTGGACACCTTCAGAGAGATCTACAACCAGCGTGAAAACAGCTTGCTGGAGTGGATCATCATTGCACTGATTCTTGTGGAAGTTTTTGATTTATTTATTTCTAAATTTTTCTGATCACTATGCGCCCCTACATTTTAAAAGAAACAAACTGGAAAGCCATTAAGGAAACCAATTTTGAAGTTGCCGTATTGCCCTGGGGCGCTACCGAAGCACACAATTACCATCTACCTTATGGCACAGACATTATTGAAGCAGAGTCTGTTGCAGCTGAAGGCGCAAGAATGGCCTGGGAAAAAGGTGTGAAGGTGATTGTTCTTCCGGCTATTCCGTTTGGTGTCAATACCGGTCAATTCGATGTCACGCTCGACATCAACATGAATCCAAGTACCCAGCTTGCTGTTTTACATGATGTGGTGGATACTCTAAATCGTCAGGGAATTTATAAGCTTGTCATTTTTAATAGCCATGGTGCCAACCACTTCAATAATGCTATTCGGGAATTAGGACTAAAGTTTCCAAAAATGTTCTTGTGTACCTGCAATTGGTTCAAGGCTGTTGATCAAAAAGGATTTTTTGAAAATAAAGATGATCATGCCGGCGAAATGGAAACCA
>JBMSPY010000244.1:0-3893 GCA_049423005.1 Cyclobacteriaceae bacterium | reverse complement strand
ATGCCCGAACAGATCCTGATCCTGGACTTCGGTTCTCAATACACTCAATTGATTGCCAGAAGGATACGCGAACTGAATATCTATTGCCAGATATTCCCGTTCAATCACTTTCCCAAAATTACACCGGATGTACAAGGAATTATCCTTTCCGGTAGCCCATGCTCGGTTCGTGAGGAGAATGCCCCGGATGTGGATTTGGCTACGTTCGGCGATCTTCCCGTACTCGGTATTTGTTATGGTGCTCAACTGATCGCTCAAAAAACTGGCGGCTCTGTTATGGCCTCCAAAATTCGGGAATACGGCCGCGCGCGACTTTCAGAAGTATCAAGCCAGGATCCATTAATGCTTGGTATACCGCTTGATTCCCAGGTCTGGATGTCGCATGGTGATACAATCACCTCTATAGGATCAGAGTTTGAAATAACTGCCAGCACTTCCTCCGTTAAGGTTGCAGCCTTCAAACAAAAAGGTCGCCATCTGTATGGAATCCAATTCCATCCTGAGGTCACACATAGTATACCTGGTAAGGATCTCTTGAAAAATTTTGCCGTCACTATTTGTGGGTGCAAACAAGACTGGACGCCCGGTCTTTTTATTGAAAATACCGTCGCTGGTCTTAAAGAGCAGCTTGGAAATGACAAAGTTGTAATGGCCCTCTCCGGTGGGGTAGACTCTACCGTTGCCGCAGTGCTGGTTCATAAAGCTATAGGTTCTCAATTGACCTGCATTTTTGTGGATAATGGTTTGCTGCGTAAGGATGAGTTTGAGCAGGTACTTCATTCGTACCGCGATATGGGTTTGAATATAAAAGGAGTTGATTCTCGTGATAAATTCTACACAGCCCTGAAAGGCCTAACTGATCCTGAAGCCAAAAGAAAAGCTATTGGTCGAACCTTTATCGAAGTTTTTGATGAGGAGGCGCACCTGATTGAAGGGGTATCATGGCTTGGTCAGGGTACCATTTATCCAGATGTTATAGAATCCGTTTCTGTAAAAGGCCCTTCTGCAACCATTAAATCTCATCACAACGTTGGTGGATTACCTGAACGAATGAAACTTAAGGTGGTTGAGCCACTTCGAACGCTGTTCAAGGATGAGGTTCGTCGGGTAGGGCATAGCCTGCAAATTGATCCAGCCATCCTTGGTCGCCATCCGTTCCCCGGACCAGGTCTGGGTATTCGTATCTTAGGCGATATCACGGCAGAAAAGGTACAGTTATTGCAAGAAGTCGATTACTTGTTTATTGCAGGTTTGAAAAAATTTGACCTCTATGATAAAGTGTGGCAGGCCGGTGCAGTCCTGCTTCCCATTTACTCTGTTGGCGTAATGGGTGATGAACGCACCTATGAACAGGTTGTTGCACTTAGAGCCGTGGTCAGTGTAGATGGAATGACTGCCGACTGGGCTCATTTACCTTATGAATTTTTAAGTGAGATTTCCTCGGAGATTATCAATAAAGTGAAAGGCGTAAATAGGGTTGTGTACGATATTAGTAGCAAGCCGCCATCAACCATTGAGTGGGAATAATATGCTAACTCGATTATTTCTCTTTTTATTCGTTAGTGGTTCTTTCCTTTTGCAAGCACAGGATTTCAAGTCCAAATATGCCCATGCAAAAGATCTTTTTGACAATGGTAACTATGCTATGGCCTTTGAGGCCTTTAAGCCTCTAATGGTTTACGAGCAGGGCAACACCTTTACGGAATACGCTGCTTTTTATTATGCACTAAGTGCGCTCAAGGATAATTATAAGACGCTTGCAAAAAATACTCTTTTGGGGATTGAACAATCCTACCCAACCTGGAATCAAATAGATGAAGTACGTTATTGGTTGGCTTACTTGTATTTCGAACAGGGTGAGTATTTCCGAGCTATGGAAAAGTTGGCTCAAATTCGCCAGGATAAAGGCCAAAAAGAACTGAAAGAAACTTACCTGAGTCGTATTCGTGATCCCGAGATTTTAAGAATGCTTTTGGAGGATTTTCAAGATCCTACTGCTGCTCGTCAACTCATTCAGATTTTACTGTTGCAGAGAAAAGAAGAATCAATTGCGGAGGCAAAACGTTTGATGGGAACCTATGGTTTGAATGGTGTTCAGTTCGAAATGCCTAAAAAGCCGCAGGCGCCAAGCATTCGACGCATTTCTGTTTTGTTTCCATTCCTTGCGCAATCGCTTGAGCCAACTCCTGCAACCAAACGCAATCAATATGCGCTTGACCTCTACCATGGTATGAAATTGGCGGCAGATAGTTTAAATGCAGCCGGTGTTCCAGTTGAATTGGCCCTATATGATACGGAGCGAAATCCAGATAAAGTCCGGGAAATTCTGGATCGTCCGGAATTGAAAAGCAGTGATGTAATAGTTGGACCATTATTTAATGATGAGATTAAACCTGTAAAGGATTTCTCCATTACCACTAAAATTCCAATGGTGCATCCGGTAAGTAACAGTCCGGATTTTCTTTCTGGAAATCAAAATGCAATACTTTTCCAACCATCATGGGTAACACTCGGACGGAAAAGTGCAGAATACTTGGCTTCCTTAAAAATTACTAAACCATGTATTGTCTTTTACGAAAAAACACCAAGGGATTCCACCATGGCTTTTGCGTTTAGGGCACGAGCTCAGGAACTTAAAATTCCAATTGCCTTGTTTAAAGAGGTTACCCGGGAAAACTCACAGGTTATAAGTTCCATACTTACCACACCTGTGAAATACGATAAATGGCGAAATCCAATAG
This sequence comes from Cyclobacteriaceae bacterium, assembly GCA_049423005.1. GTDB lineage: Bacteria > Bacteroidota > Bacteroidia > Cytophagales > Cyclobacteriaceae > ELB16-189. The sequence goes on along the minus strand of JBMSPY010000244.1, from coordinate 1,152 downwards.
AATTTAAACTTAAAAAGGATAGTCTGGGAAGTATTTATGTGGCTAGCGATGCAGAGCTCATCTTTACAAAAGTTATTGCGGCTGTGGATGCCCGCGACGATGATACAATTTTAATCGGACAGGAATCCTGGTTAGAAAAGCCAGGAATGGATTGGATAAAGTTTGAATCCCTAAAAATCACACTTTCCTCACCGAATTTTTTCAACCCCTATGACACCAATTTTAGCTGGTTTCAAAATCGGTTTATGTCCATTCATCATGCTGCCCCTGGCCTGTATTCCCGAATAGGTTTTGAATTCATGATGTTCCTGGCTCATCACTTGAATGGTTCATCAGGTGGTAATCTTCGCTCTAAAATTTCTTCGGATGGTTTGACCAATGGGTTCCTCTTTCAAGGCTATGAATCTCGAGGACACGCAGATAATCAGGTGGTTCCTTTTGTTCGGTTCACGGAAGGTCAATTGATCAGGGTTTATTAGGTCCAGGTTTTAGTTTTGATTGCAACTTCTGGCTTTTTTTGAATATTTTTGGTCATTGCATGTTTATGTTCAGGCCTTTGTTCTTTTTGACCTTCTTTCTTCCGGCCTGGGTCATGGCTCAAGTAGCGCCAACCGATGCCCTTCCTGATACAACGAAACGTGAAGTGATCTACGATCAACCTGAGAAAATCAGGCGCATCTTCGTTGGCTTCCAACCAGTTTATACCGATGTTTTCTCCAATGGCGTTAATGCTGGTTTTGGTATGGATGCATACTTTTTGCCTAAGACCGGAAAGTTTGATGTGCGGGCGTCCTTTCGTAAACCATACTCTTCACGGTTTTTCGATCAGACTCGTGACAACATGGATAAAACTTCTAACACGCTCAATGAGTCTGTTGGATTTCTTTTTGCAGAAGTGGGTGGAACTTGGCATTTGAAAGATGAAATCAACACCATTACAGGAAAAATTTCTGTCATCTCAAAAGATGGTCAAAAAAAGGATAGCTGGTCACGAGCAGCTCAGGTGAGTGTTCCCTTCAGACAGCGAATAATAACCGGAGTACGTGCAGGATTTCAAGCCTGGCGTTCCTCTGTTGATGTAACTAAAGTATTGGATAGGCAAGGTTCACGCAATGCAGATGTCGCGCTGCCTGAACAAATTGAGGGGGCTGA
>JBMSPY010000243.1:0-3894 GCA_049423005.1 Cyclobacteriaceae bacterium | reverse complement strand
ACCGATAATGATTTCGGAGCGATTCAGATCTTCTGTGAAAATCTTCAGGACTTCAACCAGTGACTGACCTTCTTCTAATGCGCGGGCGGTACTGATGCCATGAACCTGCTGGGCCCGGAAGGGAATATCAAACCCCTCGGGACGGATAATCAGGTTTCCCCGATTGATCAATTTGCCTGTCGCACCATGTAATTGCCAGGCCAACTGTACCAACCGTGGCCAGTTATCGAAATCCGTCAGTGGGGCAGTTTTATTACGCGGAATACCGGTGGTTTCCGTGTAAAAAATCAAATACATGCTAAAGTCCGTAGTGGGAAGGCAAATGTAATGATTAAATGAACGGCAGGGGACCCGAAAAATCTTTGAAATCAATCCGATAAGTGCCTTTTGATTGTTGTCATGTGGCAGATTTTTCCAGCAAACGTCTTGCAGGTCAGAACCTTAAAAATCTGTTAAAATTTTAAGCTTTTTAACCACTCGAAAAGCCCTCAATTCCATCTTGTTTTTAATAATTTTGGGCGTTTTGAAAATCAACAATTCCCTTACTTATGAAATGGTTGCTTGACATGTTCTCCTCCTCCCTGGGCCGGAAGCTGACCATGGCGCTGACAGGTCTTTTTTTGATCCTGTTCTTGGCCGTTCACCTGGCTGGAAATCTACAGTTGCTAAAAGCTGATGGAGGCCGTTCATTCAATATTTATGCGGAATTCATGAGCACCAATCCGCTCATTCAGATTGTTTCTAAAGGCAATTTCGCGTTCATTCTCATTCACGTGATTTGGGCTATCCTGCTGACTAAACAAAACAAATCGGCTCGTGGACCGGTGGCCTATGCTGAGAGTTCCGGAAAATCATCCCATTGGACTTCCCGTAACATGGGAATTTTAGGAACATTGGTTTTGGTTTTCCTGGTTGTCCACCTTAAGGACTTTTGGGCACAAATGCACTTTGGACAAATGCCTACGGTCGATTACGATGGTAAGACCTACCGCGATATTTATTCTTTAGTGGATTTGTGGTTTCATAAAGAATGGTATGTAGGTCTTTATGTATTCTGCATGGCCGCTGTGGGATTCCACCTGTACCATGGTTTTGCTTCTGCTTTTCAAACTCTGGGTTTGAACCATTTAAAATACAATGGTCTTATCCAAACGGTGGGCCGCGCTTTCGCAATCGTTGTGCCTTTCCTTTTTGCTCTTATTCCTGTTTTGATGTACTTCAACTAACCGACATTAACGCATTATGACGCTCGATTCTAAAATTCCCGACGGCTCATTAGCCGAAAAATGGAGCAAGCATAAGTTTAACCTGAAGCTGGTCAACCCGGCTAACAAGCGTAAATACGAGGTGATCGTGGTTGGTACCGGTCTTGCCGGCGCTTCCGCCGCGGCATCTTTGGCTGAATTAGGCTATAACGTAAAAGCCTTCTGTTTTCAGGATAGCCCACGCCGTGCACACTCTATTGCAGCACAAGGTGGTATCAATGCAGCAAAAAATTATCAGAACGACGGAGATAGTGTCTATCGTTTATTCTACGATACCATTAAAGGTGGTGACTACCGGGCCCGTGAGGCCAACGTGTACCGCCTGGCTGAAGTCAGCGTCAACATCATCGACCAATGCGTGGCTCAGGGTGTTCCCTTTGCACGTGAGTATGGCGGCTTATTGGCCAACCGCTCTTTTGGTGGAGCACAAGTATCGCGTACATTCTATGCCCGCGGTCAGACCGGTCAGCAGTTGCTTTTGGGTGCTTACTCAGCCTTGAACCGTCAGATTGCAAACGGTAAGGTTAAAATGTACACCCGTTCCGAAATGTTGGATGTGGTAGTGGCCGATGGAAAAGCACGTGGTATCGTTACCCGTGATCTCGTAACCGGTAAGATTGAAGCCCATAGTGCACACGCCGTGTTGTTGTGTACGGGTGGTTACGGAAACGTATTCTATCTTTCTACTAACGCGAAGGGTTCTAATGTAACTGCTGCCTGGCGCGCACACCGCAAAGGGGCATTGTTTGCCAATCCTTGCTTTACACAAATTCATCCGACCTGCATTCCGGTTTCCGGAGATCATCAGTCTAAACTAACGTTGATGTCTGAGTCACTGCGCAACGACGGTCGGGTTTGGGTTCCGAAAACAGCCCGCCCGGGATTGAAGGCTAAAGATGCCGTTGCCATTCCGGAATCGGAGCGCGATTATTTCCTGGAGCGTAAGTATCCTTCTTTCGGTAACCTGGTTCCACGCGACGTCGCTTCACGAAACGCCAAAACTGTTTGCGATGAAGGTCGCGGAGTAGGCAATACCGGAGTAGCTGTCTTCCTGGACTTTGCAGATGCGATTAAGCGCGATGGTCGTGCAGTTATTGAAGGAAAGTACGGTAACCTGTTTGATATGTACATGCAGATTACCGGTGACAATCCTTATGAGGTTCCGATGATGATCTATCCTGCAGTGCACTATACAATGGGTGGACTGTGGGTGGATTACAACCTGATGACCTCCATCCCAGGATTATATGCCTTGGGCGAAGCGAACTTCTCTGACCACGGAGCCAACCGCCTTGGTGCGAGTGCCCTGATGCAGGGTCTGGCTGATGGTTATTTTGTAATTCCATACACGATTGGTGATTATTTAGCCACTATTGGATGGAATGATAAGGTGGGTACCGATCATCCGGCCTTTAAGGAGGCTTTGGATAATGTGAACTCCCGAGTCAACCAGTTGCTCAATATTAAAGGAAAGAAAACGGCAGATCAGTTCCATCGTGAGCTGGGTCACATTATGTGGGAGTACTGCGGTATGTCACGTAGTGAGACTGGATTGAAAGAGGCTAAGCAGAAAATTCAAAATCTTAAGAATGAATTCTGGACAAATGTGAACGTTCTGGGAAGTCCCAATGAGCTGAATATGGAATTGGAAAAAGCTGGTCGAGTAGCTGATTTCATTGAGCTTGGTGAACTCATGGTGGATGATGCGCTCAATCGGAGCGAATCGTGCGGAGGTCACTTCCGGGAAGAATCACAAACGCCAGAAGGTGAAGCCTTGCGAAAAGACGATGAATACACCTATGTGGCAGCTTGGGAGTTTAAAGGAGAAGGGCAGCAAGAGCAATTGCACAAAGAGCCTCTGAAGTTCGAAAACGTTAAACTCACGCAGCGTAGTTATAAATAAACGTTTCAAAACATTAACAATCACTGATATGAAGCTTACGCTTAAAATCTGGAGACAAAGCAATGCCAATGCGGCTGGTGAATTTAAAACGTATCAGATGGATCATGCTTCCCCTGATATGTCTTTCTTGGAGATGCTTGATGTACTTAACGAATCTTTGGTGAAGAAAGGAGAGGAGCCTGTACATTTTGATCACGATTGTCGGGAGGGTATTTGCGGTATGTGCAGTCTGTACATCAATGGTCGTCCACACGGACCGCTGCAGACGACGACATGTCAGTTGCACATGCGTTCTTTTTCGGATGGCGAAACCATCACCATTGAGCCTTGGAGAGCAACTGCATTCCCGGTGGTAAAGGATTTGGTTGTTAATCGCTCTGCCTTTGACCGGATTCAGCGTGCCGGTGGTTATGTTTCCGTGAATACCGGTGCGGCGCAGGATGCCAATGAGATTCTCATTCCAAAGAAAATTGCTGATGAGGCCATGGATGCGGCAACCTGCATTGGATGTGGAGCTTGTATTGCAGTTTGTGATAAAGTTTTTGATTTAAAAGAAGGAAAGGCTGTTATAAAAAAAGGTATGGAAAAATCAAAATTACCTTGTGTAAAAGAAGCTGCTGATTCATGTCCTGTTGGGGCTATAAAGATCTGAAGTTATTTTTTGAATTATTATTTTAGTTTACAGAAACATTTATATATGAAATATATTTCATATGTTTTAGAAAC
>JBMSPY010000242.1:0-3938 GCA_049423005.1 Cyclobacteriaceae bacterium | reverse complement strand
ATCCCTCTATCGAAATACTTCGGGTCCGCTATCATTTCATCTATTCAAAGAACGTATCGCCAAACCTACTGTCTGACAATTGCCCCAAAACTGGGTTTTCACGCTTTATTTCTCTGTTTTTGGGCTTCTCCTCAAAAACGGGAGTGCAAAGATAGCAGGCGGTCGGACTACTGCAAAAAAGTTCCTAAAAGTTCTTTAGGGGAAACCGCTTCAAATAGCCTAAAAAGGGCCTAACTAGGTGAAAAACAGGGGTTTTAAATCACAGGAAAAATGATGAAAAAACTCACTTTTTCTTAAAAACAGGCACCGCACTGCAGGCTTCTCCAAACATAAGACTGGAAACGACAGGCTTCAACCGAGTCGTAACCTCCACAAATACACTTTCCGGAACCCGAACCCGGCTACATCCTTTCACCACAACTTTTGAACCGGCAAAAGCACTCCAATCCACTTTCGCCAGGGAATTAAAAAACAGTTTCTCCTCCAACTTTTCTAAATCACCGTAAACTATCGTCCGCGCAAATGGTTCCAAAGCCGTCGCAACCAACATGAATGCCCATACGGGCACAATGGCATCAGATGAGCAATGAATGGCTACGTGCTTTCCAGTATAAAACGACCAATCATGAGTCTTGATGAACTCGCGAAAAGGTTTCTCACGAAGAATCAACTCCTGCTCCAAAAGAGGTTTAATGTCCAGGACTTCGCGAATGCCCTCCTGATAATGATCCTCCAGATCGAAGGTCACCAATGAAGAAGCGGCTACACGATTTAAAATTTGATCACTCATTGAATCCTAATGCAAATTTAGGAGATCGCCGGTTTTCGACCGATTAAGAATTCCTTGAGATAATGAGGTTCAAATAATTCCAACGATTCAAATTGACCCGCTTTCCATTTTTCAAAGGCCAGTAAACCAACGTGATCAGCATCGGGCTCAACTCCTTCCAGCAACCTGGCATTTGGATGCTCCAAAATTTTAACCGTCTTGGCAGCCCCATTTCCAAAAAAAAGAACTGCTCCTTGCTCAAGATAGTCCCGGAAACTATCCTTAACCACCACATGATTTGTCGTGGGAATCAGTAGGCGACGCGAACGATCGAGTAACTGAAAATAAATTTCATCGCGACGCGCATCTAGTGCCGGACAATAAAAAGATATACCGTCGTCAGGAACCACGGCGGCGGCCAGCACTTGAAGTGTGTCGACAGCCACCAACGGCACATTCAATGCCGAACAAATTCCTTTGGCTGTAGAAGAGACAATGCGCAAGCCGGTGTACGATCCCGGGCCAGAAGCAATGGCCACACCTTTCAAATCGGCGCGGGAAATATTTTCAGCATCGAATAGCTTTTTAATTGCCGGTGCCAGCTGAGCTGCCGCCGCGCGCGGCTGATGAATGCGTTCAATGGAAATCAACTGACCGTTCTCATGCAGCGCAGCAGAGCACAGATCGGCAGAAGCCTCAAGGCTTAGAAGGAGTGCCATAGTTTGAGGTAAGAATTTTCGTATAGCCTGCGGCATTGGATAGGATCTTTCTGGCTTCATCCAGATCCGGATCACTCCGAAACGAAACTTTGGTACGTCCTTCTTCCAATTGATAATGAAAGGCTATCTCCTGTTCCAGAATTGAAATCATAAACGCCTGGTACTGGGAAAAGGACCTATTTTTTTCAGCTTCAATTTTATTTCGGACCGAAGAAAAGGCAGGCGCTAATTCGGTCCAGGCTTGCTGCTTTTTTGCGGCCTCTTCCATTCCTCGCAAACCATGTTCTAAAGTAGTCTGGTAGTGAAAATTTCTTTTTCCAAGCCACAAACGAAAAGCCTCAACATCCGGAGCAGAAAGCCGAAATTTGCTCCAATCGTCAGGCTTGGGATGTTCAGCACAGTACTCACGTGCATATAAAAACATGTGGCCACCGGCATAAAGTGCATTCACAAGTTCAGCCGGGGCATCAATAGAAGTCTTGAGATCCGGATCAAGACCTCCGCTTCCAAAAACTACACGACCGCCTGCCGTTTTGTACGTCATGGTCACCGAATCAATGGTGCGTGTAGCTTCTCCATTGGCATTACGCTTAGAGTAATCAAGGGCCTGTATACAACGTCCCGATGGAATGTAGTAACGAGCCGTGGTCAACTTAATCTGAGCATTGTACGGCAACGGTCGCGTTATCTGAACCAGTCCTTTTCCAAAAGTTTTTTGTCCGATTAAAACAGCGCGATCATAATCCTGAAGAGCCCCAGCGACTATTTCACTAGCAGAAGCACTTCCGGCGCCAACCAACACCACCAGCGGTAGCTGAATATCCAATGGTTCATTGAGTGTCGTGTAAACTTTGTTCGAATCGTTCACCTTGCCACGCGTGCTAACCACCTCTTTTCCTTTTGGCAAAAACAGATTGGCTACATTAACAGCCTCATACAACAAGCCACCCGGATTATCTCTTAAGTCAAGTACAAGTCAAGAGATGCCATGTGCTTTTAATGCGAGGAGGGCTTGTTCTACTTCACGACCGGTTACAGAAGTAAATTCAGAAATACGGATGTCGCCCATGCCGGGCGCCATCAACCCAGACCATGCTACACTGGTTACCTTGATGCGCTGGCGCGTGAGTCGGAAGGAAATATCTTGTTTAACCCCTGATCGTCTGATAACGAGATCCACCTCAGTATTTGGAGGCCCCTTCAATAATAGCGTAACATCTGAAGTAGAGCCTCCAACAACCGGCTTACCTCCTACCGAAACAATTTGATCACCAACACGAATTCCAGCATTATGCGCAGGAAACCCGATGTAGGGTTGACTGATAAAAACTTTTTTATCAATCGAGGTAACTAACGCGCCGATGCCGGCATATTGACCAGTGGTTTGGATGCTGAAAGATTCAGCGGCTTCCTCCGGAATAAATACCGTGTATGGATCAAGCGATTCCAGAATGCCATCTGTAGCCGTATGGATCAGGCGTTCAGGATTTACTTCGTCGACGTAGTAGGTATTTACTTCTTTAAAAAGAGTGGCAAAAATGTCAAGGCTTCTGGCAATCTGAAAATAATCATCTCCCGGCACCTTGAAGGCTACCAATCCCAGTAGTAGGATTGGCAAGCTCAGCAGAATGAGTTTAAGTTTTTTCATTTCGATCCTTCAGATGCCGGAAGGATAGAACCATTTTTTCAGAAATGGTTTTGTATGGGAGTATATCCTTCGCAGTGTAAATATAGGCAATCATATAAGGCGATGCCGGGCCAAGGAGATGACGGTTTTTACGCCAGGCTTCTCGCATCAAGCGCTTAACACGATTACGATCGGTGGCCTTACGGAAGGTTCGGTAGGGAACAGAGAAAAGAATACGGGTAGAATCGGATTCAATTTTGAGAATTCGAAAAGGAAAGAGCATGACAGATTTACCAGCTTTAAACAGCTGATCAATGTCCTTTTTACCGGAAAGTCTGGAACTTTTTGGAAACGAAAGATCTCCCATGGCTAAAATTAGTCATTAGTCCACGGAAAGAGGGAAGGCGAATTACTTGCGCTTGAAGGTCTTTTCGTCGGAAACAGTAAGTTTCTTACGACCCTTGCTGCGACGGCTGGCCAATACCCTCCTGCCGTTTGCGGACGCCATTCTTTCACGGAAGCCGTGCTTATTCTTGCGCTTGCGTTTTGAGGGCTGGTAGGTACGCTTCATAGTTCTTCAAAATTAAGGGCTGCAAAAGTGAAGAGGATTTTCCGGAATTGCAAAATTCAATCAAAAAGATGGTAAAATGACTGATTTAAGGGCTTTTTAACCACCAATCAGGTCAGATAATACGGCCTTTGCCTGGGCCGGCTCAAGCCGCGGACCCCATTGTGATACCACCCTGGAGGAGGCTAATGAGGCCAATCGCCCGGCATCAGCGAAACTATGTCCATGGGTTATCGCATACAGGAAAGCCCCCGC
>JBMSPY010000241.1:0-3939 GCA_049423005.1 Cyclobacteriaceae bacterium | reverse complement strand
CCAGCTGCACCGGGACAATTGGAAAGTCATTATGCACCGAAAAAAAAGATGATCTTAGGAGATGTTCGTGCGCTTATGCAGCAAACGAAAAATCAGTCTTACGGCATTTTATCTTTTGATACAGACTACCGGGCGTCGGTACAACGAATTCTTTCTCCTTCGGGCGATACCACAGAGGCCGCGCGCAATTTGTTCCGATATATGCGTGAACTGGACAGCGAATCGGTATCCGTCATTTTCTGCGAAAAAGTTCCTGATGAAGGATTAGGTCGGGCAATCAATGACCGGCTTAAGCGAGCATGCGCTTAAGCGCTAGCAAAAACCCAGTTTTTTACGAACTCTTCCAAGGACTGCATTGGCAACAGAGCGAGCCTTTTCCTCTCCTACCTGAAGTTTCTTTTCCAATAAATCGGGATCATTGATGAAAGCCTGATACGCTTCCCGCTCTTTTGCAAAACGGGTCAGTATCGTATCCAGTAATTCCTGCTTGGCATGACCATAGCCATAATTTCCAGCTTCGTAATTTCTACGCATCGTGGCGATCTGGTCGGGTGAAGCCAATAATCGGTAGAGGGCAAATACGTTATCTGAATCCGGATTTTTGGGAGCCTCTATTGGTGTGCTGTCGGTTTTAATCGACATAACCTGCTTTTTGAGCTCTTTTTCCGAAAGAAAAATATCGATGATATTGCCATACGACTTACTCATCTTTAGACCGTCGGTTCCGGGAATAGTCATTACCTGCTCTTCAATTTGAGCCTCTGGCAACACAAATGTTTCTCCGTAAGTATTGTTAAAAGTGCTGGCAATATCGCGGCACATTTCCAAATGCTGTTTTTGATCTTTTCCTACCGGAACAACATTGGCATCGTACAGAATAATATCGGCCGCCATCAATACAGGGTAAGTAAACAATCCCGCATTTACATCTGAAAGCCGTTCGGATTTATCCTTAAAACTATGCGCATTCGCCAGCATGGGAAACGGTGTAAGGCAATTCAGGTACCAGGTCAATTCACATACTTCCGGGATACGGCTTTGTCGGTAAAGACAATTTTTTTCAATGTCAAAGCCAAAAGCCAGCCATGCTGCAGCCACAGCATTGGTATTGGCCTGTCGTAATGCCGAGTCTTTGATGGTAGTCAGAGAGTGAAGATCGGCTATAAAAAAGAAGGAATCGTTACCTGGAATCTGAGAGAGTCGAATGGCCGGGATAATGGCTCCCAATAAGTTACCAAGATGAGGTTTGCCACTGCTCTGAATTCCGGTGAGTATCCTTGCCATAGTGTTATTCTGTTCTGTCGGGCTACAAATAACGAACCGCAATTCGAAATTAGACTAATTTTGGACCAAAATTTATGCGCCTGGTAATATGCTTCTTGCTGTTATGTAGCGAATGGGTTGCCGGGCAGCAGCAGCCAGGTGTCACTTTTCGAAGAAATCAACATGACTTTGGAACGATAAGTGAAAAAAATGGCCCCGTTTCCTTTCAGTTCTTCTTTAAAAATAACACCGACGCTGCATTAAAAATTCAGTCTGTTGAGTCCTCCTGTGGATGCACAATTGCCGAATGGACAAAAGTTGAGGTGATGCCGGGAAAAGAAGGACAAATAAAAGCGGTCTACGACCCGACTGGGCGCCCCGGCTATTTTTCTAAATCAATAACCGTAACTTTTTCTCCTGATTCAACACCGGTGGTTCTTCAAATCAGGGGTCATGTATCTGAATCCGGAGAAAAGATAACAGAACGCTTTGACCACACCGACGGTCAATTAAAAACGCGGTCATCTGGCTTTAATTTAGGAAAGGTGTACATCAACCAGGAACCAATACTTCGAACGTTTACCCTATTCAATTCAGGGTCGAAAGAATTGAAAATTACCAGTATTCAAGCTCCTGACTATTTAAAAGTGAACCATCCGGAAATGATCCAACCTGGAGAATCAGCAACGCTCTCCATCAAGGTCAATACCAAACAAAAGAATGAATTTGGATTTCATACCGACCAGCTTCTTTTGCTCACCAACGACCCTGAGAATCCAGAAAAACATTTTTCAATCCTGTATACCATTGAGGAATTTTTTCCTGTTTTAAGTCCGGATGCGCTTGAGAAAGCTCCAAGCCTTACCCTTTCCGTTTCTGAAATCAAATTTCAGACACTTCATTCCTCAGGCGTACTGGAGAGAGCGGTTTTGTTTCGCAATACCGGAAAACAAACGTTAAAAATTCGCTCACTAGTACCGAACTGTACATGCTTGGAAGCGGTTCTTGATCAGGATTCAGTACCACCGGGTGGTAGCGGAAAAATAAATATCAAATTCAAACCCGGAGGGCGAACTGGTCGACAGATAAAGTCTGTTGTGATTTACTCGAATGATCCGCAACATCCTGTACAGAAGATTACGGTAAACGGATTGGTCAGTGGCGATTAACTAAAGGCGAAAATCCTGAAGTTGAATATCATCCAGGCCAGATTGGTCGAACGGATTTTCCATTTGTTCCTGTATGTTATACAGGGTAATCAGGAGTAGCGATGAAGTAAAGCAAATAATATAGACCAACCAGGAGTCTTCAAATCCAATATGGTGAAGGAGCACGGGTGCGTTTACAAAAGAGTACAAGTAAATAAAAACGATACAATACATGCGCAAACCCTGCACGGTGCGGTGCCTAGACATAGAAATAAGGAAAGAAGCACCTCGATAGGTGTCTTTCATGTAGCGAATTATGCGTTGAACAATTGAACTGGAGATTTGATTTTTATTATCCCTTACGAAAACAAAAACTTCATCCATTTCCTTATTAATCTCTTTGGTAGAGGAGGTGGGGTTGGCGAGCCATCCCTAGAGGTGGTCGGCGACCTTTTGCAGCATTTTCCGGGCTTCTTCCTTTTGTTTTGAGGCTAATCCTTTTTCAAATTGAAAGCAATGGTGAACGGTAACCAGGGAAGATTTAAACAAGCTTAAAAATTCCAGCGCACGCTCCCGTCTTTTAAAGGCTGCCTGAATGGAGAAACTAAGTGGAAAGGTTATGGCCAGATTAAGCAAAAGCAAGTCATAGTTGTAATCGATTTCAAACATTATGGCTGCATAACAACTGCCCATAGAAACTATGGTCACCAGTAGCGTCTGGTAGTTAACCAGTTTGGAAAATCGCAGATAGGACATTTTAAATAAGGTTTAGGAGCAATGGGAATGTCAAATTAAGAATTTTAACTAAAATTTAAGTGTTTAGTCCTCAAACAAAATATTCACCGGGCTATCCGTACCCAAACCGAGTAGCCGGCTGGCATTTCCCCTGTTGATCCCTACCTCCATAAAACCAAGGCTGTTGAATAGGACAAAGCAATCCCCTGGCTCAGATTCATGGTAATAGTTTTGAATCCGATTGGACCGTTCCTTTCCAAATCGAACAATGAATTTTCTTCCACCACAAATTTGCTCAAATGCCTGGCGGGTGATATTGGTGATCAGATTTCCCTGATGATCTACATGAACGATAAAGCCAAGAATTTGCTGACGGGAAGTTTTTAATTGTCGTTGGGTAAGCCGCACGAGCGCAGTAACGGGTTTCCCCAAATCCGAAAGAGCTACTCCGCTAGCTATTTTAGCGGCAGCCGGAGCGAGAATTTCTTTTTCAGGAAAGGTGGAAGATGCGATTGTCAGACCATTTAAGGCCACGGCCTGTTGTATTGGGCGCTCACTTACCAAGGAAAGTATTCCATTATCCGGTGCAACAAAAAAATGATCCTCAATGGAAGCTGCCAAATATCCTGAATCACTTAAGGCAATTGAATCCACACCAATAAGATGCACAGTGCCTTTAGGGTACTCACGAAAAACAGAATTAAGTACAAACGAAGCCTCGGATATCCTGCCGGCAGGAATTTGGTGCGTAATATCTTCAATGCGCAACCCTGGGTTCACCGAAAGCATCCTC
>JBMSPY010000240.1:0-3952 GCA_049423005.1 Cyclobacteriaceae bacterium | reverse complement strand
TTGACCATTGTAGTGAGCGGTATTGATGTAGAGGGCACGCATGGTTTTTAAAAACGTCTCATTCAAAAAGGCTGGCTTTCCATTGATAGCACCATTGGCCCATCCCGCGCTGATGTCGAAGGATTCCTTTTTGATCTTTACATAAGACCAGAGCGTTTCCACTTCCCCTTTCGTGTTTCGCAATCGGATTTGAATGGCTACAGGCCCCAAACTAAAATCATCTGATGTGATCTTAAGGATACTCTTTCCACCTGCTTGAAGTTGCTGTCCTGCAGGCCATGAAGTTGTTGGCTGAAGCGCTTTTCCGGGAAACAGGAACTGCCAGGAAGCAGGCGAAAGGGCTTGCCAAAACTTCAGCTCTTCAATGGTATAATCGATCGTGGATTCATTGAACAGATGAATAGTAGCTACATTCGGATTCAGACTTTTTTCCTTACCGGTAAAAACAACTGATTCCATCCAGACGTTTTGCACCACATCTAAAATGGTTGTGTCCAGATTGGCAGTGGTCAGACTAAAAGAATTATTCTTTTGCCAATCCTGATTTTTTCCATTGAACGACCACACCATCAATGCGCCGGCCGGAATTAGATCTGGAAAATTTTTGTCTTGCTCCGGAAACTGATACCAGGATATTTTTTCTGCAGAATGCCATTGCGCTGGGGTTTTTCCATTCAGCCAAATAGACATACTTTTTGCATCATCATGAACCTTCGGTCCTGTTGGAAGAGCAGCGCCTCCCCGATTCAAAACAAACAACTGATAACGGGCCGAAAGATCGGAGCTATGCCCCTCTTCGTATTTCATCTCAGGCTCAATCCGATGAGCCGTTCTGTTGATTCCAATTACCTGAAGTTTTGATTGCGCCTGGATGCTAACGGAAAATACTCCTGCAACCATCACCAAAAGGATGAAGCAAATTTTTCTGAGCATGGTCTTTTATTTTGACGTTTTAACCGATTCTTCTGGAAACAGGTCTGGTCAGACATGTTGGCCCACCACCACCCGGAACGGCAATGTGTTTCCCGCTAAAGGGAATCACCTCGGCACCCGCTGCCCTTAGCCGCTGAATGGTCACGGGATTGCCCTCTTCAATTACACATTTTCTTGGAGCGATGGCCAGCACATTACATCCCAACGAATCAAACTCTTGATCGGGGACTTCTACAAGCTGAAAGCCTCGGTCCAGCAACAATCGGCGGAACGTTACCGGCATCAGAGGACTATATACAACTGCTAAATCTTTGTCGACCGGACTAATAATCGACATCAGATGAAAGACATCCGATGGGCCTTTATAGTGCGGCAGATCTACTGAAATTACTTCCACACCTTGAGGTTTTAAAAAGGCTCTCAGTTGTTCGATACCAGAACCATTCGTGCGGTAAGCATTGGCTACCGCCAGTGTCCTTGAATCGAGCCATGCCACATCGCCTCCTTCTAAGGTTCCCGGTGATTCAATGGCACCAAGAATTGCCAATCCTGCTGTACGGTATTGATCCTGACAGGCTTGTGGTTCATTTTTCCGCAACGGCTTACCCATTGTACACAAAATCACACCGGCATCGGTTACAACTGACGCATCCCGACAGTACAGCGAATCGATTGTCGTTCGTTCATCGACCGGAAAATATTTTACGGTCGTTCCATGGTTATGAAAAATGGATTCGAAGTCTGCAAACTCTTTAACAGCAGTGGCGTAGTCCGGCTCATTCAAAAAATTATGCGCCTGCCATTGCTGGTGGAGTACCGACTGATTGACAAAAGCATGAGCAACAGGTTTTACATAAACCTCTTCCAGAAACCCGAATTCAGAGTGGGCAGAGACGTTTGACATCAGTTCATTAAGTTAATTAGGATTCATTTTCCTCCAGGCGTATAGAGGAATACCAGCAACGACAGAGAGTAAACCGTAATAGACAGAATCTACTCCCGCACCAGCCAAGGCCCAAAAAGAATACCCAAAGCCGATCAACGCGAGAAGAATATTTCCTGTTCGTTTGCGCGTCGACCAATCCTGACGCGAGGCCAAAATCATGTAAGACGTCATGGATAACAAATAAGCCACCAGTACCGTCATCGTGGACATCAAAATGATAAACTGAAAGGTTTGGGCCAGTCCCGAAGAAGTATTCATGAATAACAAAATGGATATGAGTATGCTGGATCCCACCAGACTAAGAGATGGAACCTGGAATCGGTTGTTGCGTGCAAAAATTCCGGGCAACAAACGATCTGAAGCGGCTGCCGCAGGCATTTGACCTTGCATCAGTATCCAGCCGTTGAGTGCACCAAACGTAGATACAACAGCTCCGGCTGCTACCAGATACCGGGCCTCTTCTCCCCAAATACGTGCCGCAGCATCCGAAAACGGTGCTGTCGAATGACGAAGTTCTTCCGCAGGAATTACACCCATCACCGATACAGTACCCAAAAAATAAATAGCGGTAACGATAAGCGTTCCGAAAATGGTAGCGCGTGGAATTGTTTTTTCCGGATTGGACACACCACCTGCTGGAATCGTAGCACATTCCAAACCCAGAAAAGCAAAGAGCGTGAGCGTTGCCGTTGAAGTCACAGCACCGATATCCGATTGTCCGCTTAGATTAAAGTCTGTGAAATGAGTTGGATTCAAGAAAAAAAGTCCACCAACCGAAACCAAAACCAAAGGAAGAATTTTTAAGATGGTCGTGACCAGCTGTACCGAACCCGCTGTAGCCAGTCCGCGCGTATTCACCCAGGTCAATAACCAGATAGCCGAAAGAGCAGTTATGGTGGTGTTTACCGGATTAGCCGCTACTACTGGAAAAAAAACACTGAGATAGCTAACGAAAGCCAATGAGATGGCTGCATTGGTGGACCAAATTGAAATCCAGTAACTCCACGCCACCAGAAAACCAGCAAACTCGCCCAATCCATTTTTGGTGTAGATGTAAGGTCCGCCTGTTGCACCTGGATACAGCTGCCCCAGTCGCGCATAAACAATGGCCAATACAATTGCTCCGGCTCCTGAGACAATCCATCCCAACAGACTAACACTTCCAAAAACAGCCAATGAAACCGGAAGCATAAAAATTCCCGATGCAATCATATTGCCTGCCACCAATGAGGTGGTCTTCCAAAATCCTATTTGGGCAGGACTACCTTTAGAATCACTCATGAGATAACTGTATAGGAAAGGTAGCCTATTTGACGATAAACTTAACAGCCTGCTCTCCTATTTTCAGGAAATACATGCCCACAGTTAAATGATGGACATCTGCAGAAAAGATATGCTCTGATCCTCCTACAGGTTGGAAAACAATTGGAATTTTTCTTCCCTGCAATTCTGTGATTTCAAGGTGCAGATCCTGTGTTTCTGCTGATGGAAAACGAATGTATAAAGTTGAACCTGTAACCGGGTTTGGAAACACACGCACTAAATTCTTCTCCTCAATTCCGGTGACTTCCCCAGGCTTTAGTCGGTTGTAATCCGGAATACCATAACCCATTAGGTTATTCGGCTGCGTGAACATACTGCCAGCGTTTCGAAGTTTTTCAAGAATCTCAGGAATGGTTGCTTCCGGAAAGGCTTGCATCAAACCTGCTGCAAAACCGGTAAGAATCGGTGCCGAAAAGGAGGTGCCGTTGGCAGTCGAGAGGTTACCGTTTTGATTTTGAATAACAGTCCCAACGCCTTGGGCCATCAAATCGGGTTTGATTCGACCATCGGCCGTTGGACCTCGTGAGCTGAATCCTGCACGTAATCCGCTGGCATCGACCGCTCCTGCAGCCAACACATCAGCCGCATCGGCTGGCGCAGAAATGAATTGCCAAAAACTACCTCCTTCATTTCCTGCGCTTGCTACGACCAGCATTCCTTTCGTTGAGGCGATCTTGGCGGCGCGCTAGATCACGGTTGTGTTTCCGTTCATATCGGCATACGTGTAATCCATCGTCGGATCATCGAAAG
>JBMSPY010000239.1:0-3964 GCA_049423005.1 Cyclobacteriaceae bacterium | reverse complement strand
ACTACCTCATTCGGATTAAAGTCAGTCAAAACGTTCGAGCTAAGTGTAATCACTCTTTTTTGATCTATGCGCTTAATGCCAGCATAACTATTGGAATACTTCACATCCGCCACAGCCGATAGCGGCACCTGACGAACCGCACCACCCATTGCCATATCTCGGTAAGTGACCGGAAGATTCATCAACGTGTTGATATCCGCACGTTGTTCCGCATTCAAGCGAAGCTGAATAGGGAAATCATCCTCAGCATCTCTGAATTTCGAAATTTCTTTTCCCAGGATGGCAGTACGAAGTAAACCGCCGATTTGCCCGGTAGAAATTCCCTCACGGTTTGCCTTTTCTCGGTTGATGTCTATAACCATCTCAGGCTTATCACTTTGAAAATCCGACTTTAGTTCCTCCACTCCAGGTATTTGAAGTGAGTCCAGATAACGCTTAACTTTTTCAGCACTCGATACCAGTAACCCAAAATCATCTGCCGCAATTTCAATGTTGATCGGCTTTCCTTGAGGAGGACCCATATTTTCCTGACTTACCGAAATCTCAACCCCACGAAGATCCTCTACTGCCTCACGAATTTTATTCAAATAGACTGCTGTACTTTTCCCATGCCGCTCTTCAAACTTTACAAAAGCCACAGTAACTTTTGCCAAATGCGGACTCGCTTGCAATCCTCCATCAAATGGATTTTCACTGGCATTTTTAGCAACATTGGAAATAACCGATTCCACCATTTCAGAATCCTCAGAGACCGCCTCAATTACCCGACGTTCAATAACGCGAGTAATAGAATCCGTTACACGCTGGTCGGTTCCTATCGGTAAACGGACATAGGTAAATATAAAATTAGGATCACCTTGAGGAAAAAATACCACTGGAGGTTTCCGGATAGCCGTAAATACAATTGAAAAAATAAACAGGAATACTACCGAAGCAATCACCAAAACAGGACGCTTCTTTTGAAGACACCAATTCACCATCCGGTGATAAGCATTCTGAACCTTGGGCCAAAATTTTTCCTGGAATGAAAGGATAGTCTTCTCCAGAACAAAACGATGAAGGGCAAAAATGCCAAAGAGAAAGATGGTAAAGTTACCCATCCCGAACATTCCGGTAACATAAAACATGATCGCCAGAGCAGAGAATACCACCAAAGAGATTTTAAAACCTTTAGAAAACTTAGGCTTCCCTTTTGGATCATGGGGTTTCATAAAATCAACTGCAAAAACAGGATTGATCAAATAAGCCACAACTAATGAAGCCAAAAGCGCCACGATAAGGGTAATTGGAAGATACTTCATGAAATTTCCAGTTACGCCAGGCCAAAAAATCAATGGAACGAAGGGCGCCAAAACAACCATAGTACCGGAGAGAACCGGCATAAAAACTTCACCCGCTGCAATTTTGGCGGCTTTCTTAATTGGCATTTTGCCGTTATCAAAAATGCGGTGCGTGTTTTCAATAACTACAATGGCATCATCAACAACAATTCCCAAAGCCAACAAAAAAGAAAACAACGTCATGATGTTCAACGTGAAATCAAATCCTGGCATCACCAGGAAGGTGATGAAGCTGGAAATGGGTACCGATAAACCAACGAAAATGGCATTGGTAGCTCCCATAAAAAACATCAGGATAATCGTAACAAAGACGAATCCGATGATAATGGTGTTGATCAAATCATTGAGTGAAGTGCGCGTACCCTCCGACTGATCGGCCGTGATCGTTAATTTCATTCCCTGAGGAATTACCTCGCGACGAAATTCATCAACGATGGTATTGATTTGGTCAGATGCACTGATGAGATTCTCTCCGCTGCGCTTAATAACATTCAGCGTGATGACGTTTTTTTCATCTAACCGGGCAAAACTTTCCTGCTCCTTATGCCCATCGACTACTTCAGCAATATCTTTCAGATAAACCATACCACCCCGGATGGACCGAACAATAATGTTTCCAATTTGCTCAGCAGAAGTAAACTCGCCATTAATACTTAAAGATCGCTTCATGGATCCTACCGAAAGCTGTCCACCGGATATGATGAGGTTTTCATACCGAACGGCATTTTCAATATCATCCAGGCTGATGCCGGCCTGGGCAATTTTGAAGAGATCAACATTAACCTGAATTTCCCTGTCGAGTGCACCCACAATATCAACCCGCCGGATCTCTTTTAAATTTTCAATACGATCCTGCATTTGCTCCGCATATTTTTTAATGGTGAACAAATCATAATCGCCAGAGATATTGATATTCATAATCGGAACCTCGGATATATCTATATCAATTACTTGTGGCTCCGTAATGAGGTCGTTTGGCAAACTATTCCGTGCCTTATCTACTGCATCTTTAACATCCTGCTTAGCTTTATCGACCTCTACATCCGTCTGAAATTCAATCAACACCGTCGAAATATCCTGAACCGAATTACTTGTTACTTTTTTTACTCCGGAAATGGATTTCATCTCCTTTTCAATCTGTTTCGAAATGAGATTTTCAATATCCGAGGGCGACGCACTATAAAAAGTGATCACGTTGATTTGCGGAAAAACGACCTCAGGAAACTGCTCTTTAGGCAATTTGATGTAGGTAAAAATTCCCGCCAGGGTTATGATGATCGTAGCAATATAGATGCTGACACGATTTTCAATAGCCCAGCTGGTGGGTTTGAATTCTTTATTGATATCCTCCATAATAATCAGACCTTCGAATTAAAAATTAACCAACTCACCATCATTCAACCCTTGATAGCCGACCGTAATGATCCGGTCTCCAGAACTTAATCCAGCAGTAACCTCAGAGCGTCCCGCATACGTTCCACCAATAGAAACCGTGCGTTTCCGGGCAACCCATTTTTCACCTTCCTGAACAGCTATGAAAATAATTTTCTCTCCATTTAAATTTTGAACCAGATTAACCGGAACACTTAAGGCCTCAGGAACTTTTTTAAATATGATTTTTACACGTGCCGACATACCCGGACGAGCTTCTACCTCAGCCGGTACCGGAACCTCGACTCCAAAGGATCTGGAAAGTGGATTGATGTTTTTTCCTGTAAAAGAAACTTTTCCAGTAAAGGAGTTCCCAACTTCATTGAACTGGACATTAACTACATTACCAACCGCCACATGATTGATATACGCCTCAGAAATATTCGCGTTGACTTTAAGTTTTCGCGTATTTACAATTCGAGCTGCAGGCATCCCAGGAGAGGTGGTCTCTCCTACCTTTACCATTACATCGTCCACCGTTCCGGAAATTCCACTTCGAATACGACTCAATTCATCCTGCTCCTTTAACGTAGCCAGTCGACGCTCAAGACTTTCTTTATTGTTCTTGGCTGTTAAAAATTGAATCTCTGTTCCAATTTTTTGATCCCACAGACTTTTCTGTCTTTCGAAAACGGTGCGCGCCAGATCAAGTGATCCTTGCAATTCTTCGATCGCCTTTACAGTTATGGAATTATCAATTTGTGCCAAGACCTCCCCTGCTTTTACTACCTGACCCTCCCTCACAAATACCTGAACCACGACACCAGGCGACTTAGCCGACACAATAATATTTTCTTCGGCCTCAATTCCAGCCTGTGTTTCAACGAAGTATTCAAACAGGCCTGGCTGAACAACCTCAGAAACAATCATTTTTGTTTTTGATGCAGACTCCGGACGGGAAGTCCGAATCTCTTTTTCCAATACTTTTATTTTATCAGTCAATTCAGCATGTTGCTTTTTGAGCTTTTCCAATTCGGCTTCTTTGCTCACCGGCCCGGAACAGGATAGGATTAAAAAAATTGAAAGAACCGATAACAAATAGGTTGAGCGCTTCATAATCGTTTATTGTTCAAGTGATTTTTGATTGAGTTTTCCATAGGCCTTGTCAAGATTTACTTTAGCCACCAAGGCATCGTACAAGGCATTATAATAATTAACCTGAGCCTCCTTTAATGAGGATTCAGCATCCATAA
>JBMSPY010000238.1:0-3988 GCA_049423005.1 Cyclobacteriaceae bacterium | reverse complement strand
CATATGGATGTCCATGAAAATAACATCTGGCTTTTGCATCTTAGCCATTTCCACACCTTCTTTTCCATTGTAGGCCACAACTACGGAGAGTCCAAACTCTTTCAACAAACCTTCCAGCAACTGAACATTAACTGGATTGTCTTCCACAATCAAAACCTTTTGGCCAGATAGAAATCGAACATTTCGATTTTTCAAATCATTGCCGTAATTGGATTCGGATTGCTGAACAGGGATCAAAGGAAGCCGGACGATAAATACAGATCCCTCATTTTCTTTACTCTCAACCTGAATCGTTCCGCCAAAAAGCTCAACTAATTTTTTGGTAATGGCCAATCCAAGGCCTGAACCTTCAGAAACCAGACCAGATGGCCGATTCAGTTGGATAAATGGATCGAATATTCCGGGTATATCCTCTGCCTTAATTCCTTTTCCTTGGTCCTCGACTTTTAATAAAAGAAAGTCATCTTCCCTTTCAGCAGTCAATCCAATACGCTTGCCTGGATCGGTGAATTTCATAGCGTTGGAAACCAGATTTAAAACAATCTGAGTAATCTTAGTGGAATCCGTTTTAATTTGTTCTGGTATTCCAGGACTTATAGAGAAGTTGCAGCTGAGTTGCTTCTCTTTACATTTTCCCGAGCCGATATCATGAATTTTGTTGAGCAATTTCCGGATGTTAACCGGCTCCATGGATAGGACCATTTTACCAGAATCAACTCTGGATATGTCCAGGAAGTTGTTTACCAGTTCTAAAAGGTGGTTCCCACTGGACTGAATTCCTAAGAGGTAGTTTTTAAACTCTGGCGGAAGTGGGTGGTCATTTGATTTCAGTTCCATGAATTGCGCATAGCCTAAAATGGCATTTAAAGGCGTACGAATTTCATGACTGATGGAAGTCATAAACATTCCCCGGGATTCAGTAGCTTCTCGTGCCTGAATCAAAGCCTTCTTCATCTCATTTTTAGTTTCTTTAAGAACAAAAACCGTGGCTTCCAATTCCTTCGTACGATCTTCAATTTTCGCTTCCAAACCTATTTTATAGTCATTCAAATCATCCAGCGCATTTCGAAGTTGTTCAATGAATGCTGAATCACGTTCAATCCGCTTTAAGGAAACATAAAACATAATGGTTCCAATGGCCAGAATATTAAACACCAGAAGATTTCTTGAAACCAGGTTTGTAACTGACCAATGCTTCATTTCTTGAAAGGTATCATCAAGATAAAATGAGCTGGCAAACAACAAGAAGAAGGCTAAAACCCATAGAACGATGGCTTTTCTATCGGTCATCGTAAACGTGGCCAAAAAAGAAACTGAAGACCATAACATAACTACTCCAGAAGCGTAATAGCCACCCATGATGGCCTGCATTCCGAATGGAAAAATCAGGCTTATAAAAATTTGAACGAAACGCGCCTTTTCAGGAGCCCAGTCAAAAATCAAAAAAAGATTGATTGCCGTAAGTAAGATGTAAAGGCCGGGAATCAGCGAAAGAAGATCCAGGCCAAGGTATAATAGAAATAAAATCCACATTACTGCGCCGGCACACATAAAAAAGCCAAGGGAAAAAACCGAGCGACGAATTTTTTCCTCACGCGTCATCTCAGTGCCAGAGGGTATAGCAAAGAATAGTATTTGATTCAGAAAAGACGTCATTTTCAAAAGCTTGATTCGGGTTTGTAAGGAACTTTTTAAGAAATGGATAGACCTCTAAACTACTAATCCTAATCGTTGCAAACAACCTACCTCTTGAGAACTGAAGGTATTTTGCTATACTTGAGCTGAGGGAAAGAGCTTTTATGAATCCATCGCGCAGCGTCAGAGATGTTGAGGGAAATGAGTATCCGGTTACAGAACTTGGTGGAAAACTATGGATAACCGCCAATCTCCAATCAACCAAATTTCAAAACGGAGATACCATTCCCATGGTAAACAACGATGAGGAATGGGAGTACCATGGGGAAAAGGGTTTACCGGCTTGTTGTTGGTATAAGAACCAATCTACCGGGATTGCACGCTATGGACTACTTTACAATTGGTTTGCTGTTCATGACCCACGCGGTCTTGGACCAATCGGCTGGAGAATCCCTGAAATTTCAGATTGGACAGAATTGGTATCAAGTCTAGGAGGGTGGAATATCGCCGGAAGAAAACTTAAGAGCAGGTCGGGCTGGAATAATTTTGGAAGTGGCAACAACGCAACTGGCTTTAATGCATTGCCAGGAGGCGGACGAGGGGCGTTAGGCTCATTCCTGGATATGGGAGATTACGGAAACTGGTGGTGCCGAGAAGAGGCTTCGGAGCGTGAGGCTAGCTTTTTTTATGTAACCTTTTTAGACAGCAGCGTAAAAATTCAAAAGGACGGATTCAAGGCTAGCGGCCTTTCTATCCGTTGCATGCGAAATCAATTCGGGGATTAAACCAATCTCCAGCGCAAACGTAGTGACAAAGCAATTTCAGCGATGACCATTTCGATTTGATCGAGGATTTTCCCGGTACCAAAATTTCCACCAGAATTATCATCCAGTAAGTCATCCACTACAGAAAAAAGATCCTGGGCACGAAAAGGCTTAGTCAGATAAGAATTAGCACCTAGATTTTTTCCATATTCTACATCAGAATCCATGGCTTTTGCCGACAGAAAGATAAATGGAAGCTTTGCCAGACGGGAATCTTTACGGATGGCTTCAACCACCTCATAACCATTCATACCAGGCATCATTACATCACATAAAATCAGATCAGGAATTTGTTCCTGAGCCAGCTTTAGTCCATCTGTACCATTATCCGCCGACAGAAGAGTATAAGATTTCATCTCCAATAACTCCACTAGACTTTCGCGGATATTCGCATCATCTTCGATAACTAAAATCTTTTTCATAGTCCTAGGTTAAGTCAAGATTTGGTTAATAGTTCATGTATAGCCAAAAACAATTCTTCAGATTTAAATGGCTTGGTCAGGTATTTATCTGCACCTTTTTCCAATCCCATCTTAACGTATTTCTGCTCCGCTAAAGCAGAGAGAAAAATGAATGGTGTGGATTGAACCTCTGGCAGCTCCCTAATAGAATGCAAAACAGAAAAGCCGTTTAAGCTTCCCATCATAATGTCGCAAAGAATCAAGTCAGGTTTATGGTCAATAGCCATCTGAATACCATCTTTCCCGTTTTGGGCCTTCAGAACATTATAGTTCTTAGTTTCCAGGAGATCAGTAATACTGTCCTGAACCCTTCCATCATCTTCTATCACAAGTATCGTACTCATGCGATATTTGACTGCAAACTATTTAACTTTTGGTAGGAAAATTCCAAGTTAACACAAGTACCCTGATCTACAACACTTTTGACAGAAATTTTTCCTGCATGAATTTCGGTGAACTGCTTAACGATCACTAAACCAAGTCCTGTGCCCTGTATATTCTCAACATTGGAAGCCCGGAAAAAAGTTTGAAACAGATTTTTTTGATCCGATTCAGGTATTCCAATTCCCCTATCACACATCGACAATTGGAATTCATTTTCACCCCATGAAACAGTCAGCACTGGCTCAGGTTTTCCGGGCGAATACTTGAGTGCATTGGTTGCCAGGTTGGTAACAATTTGAGAAATAAGATGGCGATCTACTTTAATTTTCCTTGGTGTACCCTGATGTACTACACCTACCAATCGCTGATCATTGGCCAATAAGATCCGGGAATCCAACAGATCTTTTAATAATTCAACCAAATCAATTTCCATTGGATTGAATGGTATTCGACCTGCTTCGAAGCGTTCTATTGAAAGTATATCATTCAGCAACATGGTTAGTCGTTCCAATTCATTAGAAATACGTTTGGTATAACGCCTAACCTTCGTAAGATCGAGTGGAGTGTTGCTTTCGAGTAAAATTTCTAAAACTTCCGGTGTCGCCTGAATCGATGTTAGTGGTGTGCTGAACTCCTGTGAAGTCAGCGTGAGGAATCTGCTCTTCAAGTGCTTTAACTCCTGCG
>JBMSPY010000237.1:0-3998 GCA_049423005.1 Cyclobacteriaceae bacterium | reverse complement strand
GGAAACTCATCCAGTCGATCCTGAAAACGGGCAATATCAGCAGAAGAAAGCTTGTCCATAAACAAGGTAGGCTTGTAAGGCAAGTACTCTCTCAAGTCAACCATTTCACGGAAGCGATCTTTGAGTTGCTGCCGATCGATTCCCAAAGCCTGACAAAAGGCCGCAGAATCAAACTCAGACATCTCATTAACCTGAACCATAATATCAAATTCAGGCTCATTGTAGACAAGTAGCCGTCCGTTTCGATCAAAGATTAAACCACGATAGGGATATTCAACAATTCGTAATACAGAGTTGCTATCGGCCAGTTCGCCGTACTTTTCATCCAGGACTTGAATAAAGAAAAGTTTGATCAGAAAAATAGCTCCGACTGCAATCACCAAAATCTGAAAGACAAGTTTTCGGATCTCATTCATGGGTTACCTGCGGACAAGAACAAATCGAAACAGAAATAACGTCACAAAGGTGAATACAAAACTGAAGATTGCTTTGGCCAGTGTAAGTCCGATCATAGAAAATCCACCAGCCTCAACAAAAAATAATAGCAAATGGTGCACGAGTAAAAGCGGAATGAGGTAAAACAGAAACCATTGTGAACCAAACGAACCGAAAGGCTGATCTCCGGCAACTTCATAGCCACCTTGTGGGGTAATGCGGTCAAGCCAGAAATTTCGGATAAAGGCCACAGCAACAGTAGCCGAGGCATGAAGTCCCTGACTGTTTTGAAAAAAGTCTATTGAAAACCCCAAAGCAAAGCCTGTCAGCATCAAAACAACAGGAGAAAAAGAAATGGGTAAAAAGAGAATAAATCCAATGTAAGGCAGACAAAAGGCCGTGTCAAAAAGTACCAATCGATGAAAAAATACCACCTGAAGAAACAGGTAGATAAAAAAGGCAACCGGTAGGGAAAAAATATTCCTGTTCATCGGGTACGGATCAACTGTTGAACGGAGTCTATCTCACGTTTTGGTTTGCTTTTGATAACATGAACATATTGTAAACGCGAAAAGTCCTGAGCAAGTTCAACAACGATGTCATAAAAAATGGCATTTTCAGTCAACACCGCCTCATGAACAATACCTATTGGCAAACCTTCGGGGAAAATAGCATTGAAACCAGAGGTCCGGATGGTATCTCCTTTCCAGATGCTTACATGACGTGGCAGGTATAGTAAACGGGCAAAACGAGGATTGCCTCCATCCCACTTGATAGTACCAAAAGTTCCTGTACGCGCCACTTTTGCAGAAATGTTTTCATCCACATTCAGCAAGGAAATGACCACAGAATAATTTTCAGAAACGGCTTTAATTTTACCCACTATTCCGGCCTGACCTGTGACCGCCATACCGGACGCTACTCCATCACGACTTCCTTTATCAATAGTGATGAAATTACGGAATTGAGCTGTTGAGTTATTGACTACTTTCCCAGTAATAAATTCAAAAGGACGAGCTATTCCGGAGTCAGCTGAAATAGAAAGCTGAGCAGATAAAGCCATCAGCTTTGCTTTCAGTTCCGCATTCTCCTGAGCCAGGTCACTATTGGCCTGACGTAGAAAAAAATAATTTCGGGTATTCTGCGAAAACCCTAGAACCGTTGCCGCTGTCTGGTTTGATGTATTAAAATATTGAGCGCCCTGGTAGGAATGGGAGTTTACAATCAGGCCCAAACAAATGATTTCCAGAAGAAAAAAGAGCAGAAGAGCACGGTTCTTATAAAGAAAACTGAGAAGCTTCCGCATTAATCAATTAAGTCGTTAAGACCTTTCTGAATTGATTCAGGTTTTTCAGAGCAACACCTGTTCCACGGGCAACTGCACGAAGTGGATCATCAGCTACGTGTACCGGTAATTTCGTTTTCAGGGAAAGACGCTTGTGAAGACCTCTCAACAAGGCACCGCCACCTGTTAAATAAATGCCACGCTCGTAGATATCTGCGGATAATTCAGGTGGAGAAAGTTCCAGCGCTTTTAAAACAGCTTCCTCAAGTTTTGCAATGGATTTATCCAATGCAAAAGCAACTTCAGAATAAGAGATCTTAATAGTCTTTGGAATGCCCGTCATCAGATCGCGACCACGAATTTCGTAATCATCCGGGCCATCATCGAGTTCAGTCAAGGCTGAACCAACCTCAATCTTTACACGCTCTGCTGTACGCTCTCCGATGAGCAGATTGTGTTGACGACGCATATAATCCAAAATATCCCTGCTGAAGGTGTCACCAGCGATTCGAATAGACTGATCACAGACAATTCCGGACAGGGCAATGACTGCAATGTCCGTAGTGCCACCACCGATATCAACAATCATATTACCGATCGGAGCTTCAATGTCGATACCGATACCAATGGCCGCAGCAATTGGCTCGTGAATCATATAAACCTCTTTAGCATTAGCATGTTCAGCGGAATCGCGAACGGCACGTTTTTCAACCTCGGTGATGGCCGAAGGAATACAGATTACCATCCGCATTGAAGGTGGCACCAGACGCTTTCCGGTATCGATCATTTTAATAAACCCACGGATCATCATTTCCGCAGCATGGAAATCGGCAATTACGCCCTCCTTCAGAGGCCGGATGGTCTTGATGTTCTCATGTGTCTTTTCGTGCATCTGCATAGCCTCGCGACCTACAGCCAGAACTTTACCGGTTTGGCGATCCAATGCAATAATTGAAGGCTCATCCACTACCACCTTATCTTTATAAAGGATAACCGTATTGGCCGTACCCAGGTCAATGGCTATGTCTGCAGTGAAAAGGTCCAGAAAACCCATGCGCTTAAATCAAATTAAATTCGGAAATGAAGGTCGAAGTTAAGTAATTCTGTTCTGGAATTATGCAAAGGACCAGCCGAAAACTGCCAACGTTGGTCAATGAAGGAAATGACGTCTTCCAGTTACGACCATGGCCAGTCCAAGTCGGTCGCAGGCGTCGATAGAGTCTTGGTCTTTTACTGACCCACCGGGCTGAATGATCGAGGAAATACCCGCAGAAGCGGCAATCTCTACACAATCCGGGAAAGGAAAGAAAGCATCTGATGCCATTGCTGCGCCTTTTACGTCCAGACCAAAACTTTTAGCCTTTTCGAGAGCCTGCTTTAAGGCATCCACACGACTGGTCTGACCAACTCCGCTAGCCAGCATTTGACCACCTGTTGCCAAAACGATTGCATTCGATTTGGTGTGCTTGCAAATTTTAGAGGCGAACAATAAATCTTCGGTAGCCTGTGCGTCCGGTGTCCTTTTGGTAACAGGACGTAAGTCTTCCCCGGTGTCGGTTTGAGTGTCGGCGTCTTGTTCAATCACGCCATTAAGCAAACTTTTAAAATTCTTTTTACGGCTTAAGGTCTTTAGCTGCTTCAAAAGGATTCGGTTCTTTTTTCCTTTTAGTAACTCAAGAGCCTCCGGAGAAAATTCTGGAGCGATTAAGATCTCAAAGAATAATTTATTGATTTCTGCAGCAGCAGCACTATCAATAACACGGTTGGTAGCCAATATTCCTCCGAAAGCTGAAACGGGATCAGCCTGGAGTGCACGGGTATAGGCCTCCAAAACTGTAGAGCCGGTGGCTACACCGCAGGCATTGGTGTGCTTTATGATAACAAAGGCATTTTCTGAAGGAAACTCTGCAACCAAACCAATGGCAGCATCAACATCAACCAGGTTGTTATAGGATAATTCTTTACCATTTAATTGAGTAAACAGTTCTTCCAGGGCGCCGAAATAAACGGCAGATTGATGGGGATTTTCACCGTAGCGTAAAACACGTCCATCCCGGTAGCTGGCTTTAAAATCAGTTGCCCCGGCAGTTTGATTAAACCAGGAAAAAATAGCTGAATCGTAATGAGAGGTCATTGAAAATGCAGCAGCCGCAAACCGGAAACGGTCTTGTGCTTCAGAACCACCGTTCTTGCTTTCCAATTGCAAAAGCAAATCCTGATACTGATTTCGGGATGAAACAATGAGCACGTGCGCATGATTTTTGGCTGCTGCCCGGAT
>JBMSPY010000236.1:0-4001 GCA_049423005.1 Cyclobacteriaceae bacterium | reverse complement strand
GGCTTCTTTCTCGGTACGCGCTCAGCCGCCATCGCTGCATGATAGACATACGAGGCCATGATGGTTGCATTCTTTATAAGATCTTCCGGCTGAATGCCCTCCAGAAAGTCAAGATTGGTATGACCAGCTGTGCCGGGTGTACGGTCCTGCAAAAATTGAAATCCGGGAAGACCCACATCATCAAAAGCGACATGATCAGTGCTGCCCAGGCTTTGATTCGAAACCATATTCATTCCCAAATCACGGAATGGCTCCATCCAGGCACTCAACATCGAACGCGCTGCTTCATTACCCTGTAAATAAATTCCCCGATATTGACCCGCTCCATAATCCTGGTTGAAATAAGCCGATAACAGTTCGTACTCTGGCTTTACGCCAATCGACGGATCCCTGGGATCACCAAAATGCTTTTTGACGTACGCCCTTGATCCATACAAACCCTGCTCCTCTCCCGACCATAACGCTATGCGAATGGTCCGCCGCGGCTTTACTCCCAACGTCTTTAAAATACGCATCGCCTCCAAGGCCACTGCGGTACCGGAAGAATTATCACTAGCATTGGGACTACCGTGCCAGGTATCAAAATGTGCACCCAACATCACCACCCCCGCTTTTGGATCGGTACCTGGTAACTCACCTACGAGATTCAAGGCTTGCTCTACTTTTTCACCTAACTGATTGCGGATCTCAACTTCAATCTTAACCGGAATTCCACGCTTCAAAATCCGATACATGCGGTTGTAGTGCTCAGGCGTTACCGCCAATATAGGTGGTGTTTTACGTGCTCCTTCTAAACTCCACCCATCCTCTTTCGATCCCGGACGCGAGTAGGCCGGCACAATCGCCAGGCGATTACCGTCGGTTTGCAAGACCACAGCCACATTTTCACTCTTCAAAAAAGCCATCCGCTCCACCGCTGTAATTAGTGTTGGATTTGGAATCGTCTTAGGCCTGTTCCGTGTTGGCGTGATGGTAATTTTCTCCAAAGCAGCAAGATCTTCGTCTGTATAGCGCTGAACACCATTGGTGAGGGTTTGGAGATCAATGGTAGCGGGATTTGAAATCAATACGGCTTTGCCCGATAAATTTCCACGCCAGACATTTAAATCCTCCTGCGTTTGAAGATCAGCGATAACAACCTCAGCCGAAACTTTACCATCCGTGCCGATAGTATGCGCTACAGGATAAGCCGTCAGCGGCATGTAATCCGGTTCAATCATGTGGGCCGAGACGTATTCGTTATCCCAGGTTACGCCGTAATCCATGTACGGCTCGGATGCAACATTACTAAGTCCCATTCGCTTCATTTCTTCTAAGGCCCAGGTTTGAGCACGCTGCATATCGCGCGACAGGGTTAGACGTGCTCCGAGCACATCAACAATGTAAGATTCATATTCCATTACCTTGGAGCGTTGCAGACCCTCTTCACGGATTCGGGCCACCATGGGGTAATCCAATGGTGCAGACTGAGAAAAAATATCTTTACCGCTATGAAGCAGAATAAAAACAAAAATGACTACGAAATAAGAGGATCGTTTTTGAACCATAGTAAACCTTGTTTAATCGAATAAACGGTCTAATTCCGACAATCGCCAGAATCAAAAACTGAATATAACTAATAACGGCGTTACAAACCCTTTCACTTGGGCACTGACTTTGCAATCACAGATCGTATAGATTCCAGATTTTCTGATAGCGCATCCAGGTCAAAATTATCAAGATTGGTTTTAGCCTCAACCAACAGGCTGGTCAAGGAAGGAACTGGATTGGAGTCAAGATACTCCGAGAGCTCCTTAAGGATCTGTTCCAGAAGACCTACTTCAAAGGTTGTTGAAGCCGCTGCGAGCCTATCGGAAAACCGAACGTTTAGCTCCTTAAGTATTCGGTCATCAATTTTAACTTCATTAATGACCTTAGTTTCACTAGCCTGTAAATACTTTTGCAATTCCTCCAATAAAACCGTCCTTCCAAAAGGTTTAAAAATAAATCCATTAAAGAGCGTATTGGATTCTTTTACACCAATAACGTTAGCCGTACACGCTAGTATTGGCTTGTTTTCCATCGATGGAATTTGTCTGATCTGACGCGTAGCTTCCCATCCATCCATACCAGGCATTTTTAAATCCATCAGTATCAGATCGGGAAGATGCTGACGGGCCATTAAGACTGCTTCTGCTCCACCCCGTGCAATCAACTTATTACATGGACACTCCTCTAAGTAGTCAATGACCAGATTGATATTGCTCTCAAAGTCGTCAACAATTAGGATAGTTTTATTTTGAATCGCAGGCTTCAGTTTATCAACCGGAGACACCGGAATAGAAACGGGTTCTGAAACTGAATCTTGAAGGATCTGAACAGATGGAAGGAAAACGGTAAAGGTACTTCCTTTCCCAAATTCACTTTCAAGGTGTATAGATCCCCCCATCAATCCAACCAACTTTTTAGAAATGGTAAGACCAAGTCCCGTACCACCATATTGGCTGGTCGTAGTGTCCAACACCTGATGAAACGCCTCAAAAACCTGTTGATGGTGTTTAGAGTCTATACCAATACCGGAATCCTGAACTTTAATAGATAGGTCACAATATCCAGGCTTATTGGGGATCGGTGAACTTTCTAGGAATATCCGCACAAAACCCTGGTGAGTGAATTTTACGGCATTACCGACCAAATTAACTAGAACTTGTCGTATCCGCTGTTCATCGGCTAAGAAAAGCAAAGGGAATCCTTTTTGAATCTCAACAGCGTGATGAAGATTTCTCGCCTTAATTTCGGTTGAAAACATCTGAGAAACCTCACCTGCAATTTTGATCAGATCGGTTTGACCTAATTCCAAATCCATCTTTCCCGCTTCAATCTTGGCGATGTTGAGCAAGTCATTAATCAAGGCCAGAAGAATTTTTCCATTGGTAATAATGGTGTTGACCTGCGTACGCTGTTTAGGCTCCTGAACAGATCCGCTCAATAATTCAGCAAACCCTAAAATAGAATTCAACGGAGTTCGGATCTCGTGACTCATGTTTGCCAAAAACTGACTCTTAGAGCGGTTGGCTTCCTCCGCACGCTCCTTAGCAAAGAGGATCGCATTTTCAGCATCAATTCGGTCTCGGATATCCACCGCAATACCGACGTAGCCGGTAGTTACTCCACTTGAATTTTTAATGGGCGAGACAACCAATTGTACAGGAATCCGTGCCCCATCTTTTTTAATGTAGGTCCATTGACGCGATTCAAAACCGGACTTTTCGGATATGACTACAAATGTTTCAAATTGACCGACCGGTCTTCTCAGCTCCCTGGTGAGCTCAGCATTTCGGGCCATTACCTCATCAAGATCATGAAAGACCGCAGGAGTCTTCCCAATCATTTCATCGGCTGTATACCCCAATAGGGCTTCGGCACCCTTGCTAAATAGTACAATATTTCCATCGGTATCTGTACTGATAATGCCTACGGGTAATATCGTTCCTGAAATGGCTCTTAACTCGTTATCACGATCTTCAACCATTTTCTCTGCGACCTTCCGATTGGTAATGTCGGTGCGGATGGCTAAGAACTGCCGAATCACACCATTCGATCCCATGATCGGATTGATAACCGTGTCCAACCATATCTCACGACCATCTTTAGTCCGATTTTTAACCTCGCCCCTCCAGCTTTTACCGGATTTGATCGTCGACCAAAATTCAATCCAGAAATTCTTGTCGTGATGATGAGCACTTACCACACGATGATTTTTTCCAATCAACTCTTCCTCTGAGTAACCCGATAAATCACAAAAAAGCTTGTTGGCTTTTAAAATATTTCCATCGGTATCGGTGATGGTCACGAGCGCACTTCGACCAATAGCCTCGTTGATCTCCTCTAATTCCTTTTTACTCTGACTAAGAACAACCTCACTTTCCAAATACTTCTGAACGGCCTTGGTGAGATTCCCTTCAACCTCTTTTCGGTTGGCAATTTCTTTTTGAAATTCTTTGAATAGCGGGACAATTAAG
>JBMSPY010000235.1:0-4002 GCA_049423005.1 Cyclobacteriaceae bacterium | reverse complement strand
AGTGTGCAGCAGCGCGATCCTTAAGAATAACTTCCTGATCACGTCCTTCTGCTAGGCTTACTACAGCAGAAGTTCCGCGTGCAATTCCATCAGCTCGAAACGTGAGTACGGTACCGAAACCAGCTGCACGCCAGGTGCCGGCTGTTTTAGCATCGACAGTAAATTCACGCACAGCCTCATACTCTGACTTAATCGCCTGATTAGGACTGTAGGCGCCTTTGGTTTTGCTGTAAAATTGTTCGGGGCCACCAAATCCTCCGCCTTGAGCCTGTTCTACTTTAGGCAAACCGTAAGAAGTGTGCAGATCAACAAAAGAAGGATAGATGAACTTACCTTTCAGGTCAACAGTAATGTAACCTGCAGGCACCGGTAATGCTTTACCGGTCTTTTCAATCTTTCCATCCCGCACAAGCAGGACGCCACCCTCGATACGAGTGGTTGAATTAACAATGATGGTGGCATTCGTAAAGGCATAGGCGCCGGAGCGAAGGTCACGAACATCATTTCGTGGAAATGTTTCCTGGGCTTGGGCTCCTTGGAGCAACACAAAGGCCAGGAGGAGTAAAATTGATTTTCGCATACGTATAGGAATAGGAATAGAACAGCAATTTATCGGAAGGGCAGGACTTGTAGCGTCCGATTATGTAAACGGCGGATGAGCGGGGGGATATTCAGTTTTTACCGGCATTTTGTGCGGTAGCCGGACCCAAAGGAAGCGATCAGGAGCACCAGGAAATCAAGACTCTGGAAAAAAGTCGGGCGCAATCCAGTAAGGACCTGATTTCAATATATTCATTAGGATAGTGAGCCATTTTAGTTGTTCCAGGTCCGATTACCAACGCAGGAATTCCAGCGACCTGACCCATTAAACCGGCGTCCGTTCCCCATGGCGAAGCTTCCACCTGAGGTTTGGTTTCGAAAAGCTTTTCATATTCCTCCGAAACCAATTGAACAAAAGGATGATTCGGAGCTACGTGATTGGGCACCCATTGCCCGCCAAAAAATTCAACTTTAGCCGGGTGTGCCTTGAGCCAATCATCAGCATGGTTTACAACATTTACTGCATCGATGAGTTCTTGTTTCACCGATTCCATAGATTCGCCCGGAGCTACACCAATTCTTCCTTCGAGTATGGCTTGATCTGGAACGGATGAAGGCCAGGCTCCACTTTGTAGTTTTCCGATATTGATGGGAAAAGGAATGGGTACGTTTTTGTAAAGCGGATTAGTGACGTTTTGGTTTCGCTTTTTTTCGAGTTGACCAACAGCCTCAAAAATTTTCCATGCCTTTTCAATAGCCGAAACACCTTCATAGCGCGTCCCGGCATGCGCACCAAGTCCCGGCACCACAATGCGAAACCACATGGAGCCTTGTTGACTGATAAAGAGTTTCATGTTCGTTGGTTCCGGAACAAGCGCTGCATCTGCACAATGACCGCGCAAAAGTGCAGCAAGTGTTCCAACACCTCCGGTTTCTTCTTCTATGACACTATGAAAAATGACATCACCCTTCAACTGAATTCCTGATCGTACAATAGATTCAACAGCCATCATCATGGCCACGTTGGCACCCTTCATGTCGGTACTGCCCCTACCATAGATTTTACCATCCTTTACCAGACCAGAAAAAGGATCATCGATCCATTGCATTACGTCACCGGCCGGAACCACATCAATATGACCATTCAGAATTATGGATTTTCCACCACCCGTTCCCTTGAGGACTCCAACAACATTAGGACTTCCGGAATAGGAAGGGCGTGAGGGAACAAAAAAGGAGCTCTTTTTCAGCTCTTCAGTATCCGGATCCCACCGATCAATTTCCATTCCGAGGGACTGAAGCTTTTTAGCAACGAGATCCTGCACACCTGCTTCATTTCCCTGTGTACTGGGTTGCTGCACAAACGACTGCAGCAATTCAATAGCAATGTGCTGATTGGCTTCAATCCATTGCTCGTGTGCCGATAGACTTTTCATCGGATTAATTTAATCCAGGTGCAATTTTATATTCAGCTTCCGTCTTACTGTGAATAAGGTCAAGGGTTGCGCCAGGCATTACCTCAATTAAGGTCAGGCCTTCATTCGAAATGGTGAATACGGCCCATTCGGTAATAATTTTCTTAACACAACCGATGGCAGTGAGGGGAAGCGTACAGCTTTTCAGAATTTTTGGATGACCATCTTTTTCACAGTGCGTCATCACAGCAATCAGATTTTTGGCCCCATAAGCCAGATCCATGGCTCCGCCAACGCCGGGCACGCGCTTTCCGGGAACAATCCAGTTGGCCAGATCACCCTTTTGACTTACCTGTAGCGCACCCAGTATCGCCAGATCAATAAATCCTTTGCGAATCATACCAAATGACATGGCACTATCAAAATAACTTCCACCTGGACGAACGGTTACCGGAAGTCCTGCAGCATTGATCAGATTCGGATTAGCATTTTCGGTTGGCGTAGGACCAAGACCAAGTATTCCATTTTCTGCCTGGAAGAAAACATCTACTGAAGGGTCGAGGTAATCTGGTACCAATGACGGAATGCCAATTCCCAGGTTTACCATCATACCGCTCTTCACCTCGAGAGCGGCACGCCGTGCAATAATTACCCTTGGGTCTGCCATGGCCATTTCCAGTTATATCCTTTGGAAGGAACGATGTGTTTCACAAAAATTCCGGGGAGCATAACCTCCTCCGGATCCAGAGATCCTGTCGGAACGATCTCGTCTGCCTCGACGATAGTAGTCTTCGCAGCCATAGCAATATAGGGATTGATGTTTCGGGCTGTCTTATCGAAAATCAGATTTCCGAAGTGATCGGCTTTTTTCGCGTAGACCAAAGCAATATCTCCCGGCAGCGGCGCCTCGTACAGAAATTCTTTTCCATTGATGGTGATCACGGGTTTTCCTTCGGCGATGGGAGTGCCTTTTCCCACTTCAGAAAGAAAACCATGAAGACCAACACCTGCAGAACGAATCCGTTCAGCCAAAATTCCTTGCGGAACAAAATGAACATTGAGCTTACCCTTCACCATCAACTCGCCTGCTTTTGGATTCAAACCAATATGAGAGGCGGTTAAGGAAGCGGCACGTTCCAGAATAATAAACTTGCCCATCGCCACGCCGGGCGCACCGGCATCATTTCCAACGAGATGAATATTCTTTGCGCCGCTATCAATCAGACAATCGACCAAACCCGGAGGTGTTCCTACGCCGCCAAATCCTCCGAAAAGGATGGTTTGACCGTCCTTAAACAACGATCGAATACGATCGAATGAAGTAACCTTTGAATCCATGATTATCTAACCGCAACAAGTTATAACTGTCGAATCGATTTTTCCAGAAGATCGAGCAATCTTTCCGTATCCTCCTTTGAAATGATGAAAGGAGGAGCAATAAGAATGCTGTTTTCATCTTTTCCTTCAGGACCGCCAACCGATGGATAAACCAATAAACCATTATCGAAGCATCGTGAAATCAATTTGGCCTGAATTCCCACAACCTTCGGATCCATTTCCAAACCAATCATCAATCCCTTACCTCTTACCTGCTGGACAATGGAATGAGTGGAGAGTAATTTCTGCAGTCCTTGCCTTAACTGGATACCCCGTGCTTCAACATTTTGAAGTAGCCCTTCTTCCTCTATGGTAGTAAGCACTTCTAAGGCAACTGCTGTTGAAAGCGGATGTCCGCTATACGTATGTCCACTCATGATCAATCCGGTGCCTTGACGGATGGGATTCAGGACTTCGGAAGTCATTAACGTTGCTGCAATTGGGGCATACCCGGCACCAAGAGATTTTCCAACAGCCACAATATCGGCATAGACATTCCAGTGATCCAGGCCATATCGTTTTCCGGTTCGACCCAGACCGGTCATGACCTCATCGGCAATGAATAGGATTTCATTTTTCTGACAGACCTCTTTGATCTGTTCATAATAACCTGCAGGCGGATGAATGGCCGCGCCGGCGGCGCCAACCATAGGCTCGGCTACAAAAGCAG
>JBMSPY010000234.1:0-4022 GCA_049423005.1 Cyclobacteriaceae bacterium | reverse complement strand
AGACCAGTAGATTGAGAATAATTACCATTCCCCAATCCCAATAAATGGGCACATAGTCCATGTAATAATTTTTAGCATCTAGGGTGATGATTCGGAAACGATCTTGAATCCAACACAATCCCAAGCCAAATAGATTTCCGAAAATCAATCCTCGGAAAACCAGGTTCACTCCCTGATTGATAAAAATATTTCGCACCAAAGGATTTGTTGCTCCAAGGGCTTTTAAAATTCCAATCATAGAGGCGCGCTCCATTACCAGAATCAGAATTACGGAAATCATATTCACACAAACCACCAGAAGAATGATGACCAATAAAATATTAACCTGACGCGTAATCAGGTTAAGCCACTCAAAAACCTGAATGTATCGGTTGGCGGTTGGCTCCACATAAAGGTCATAAGGAACCCGGTCAAGCAGGTTGAGATACACTAGCCAGGTTTTCTCCGGATCTTTTAAAAAAATTTGCAATCCACCGGCCTCATCGGCAGACCAACCGTTTAATCGCTGGATCAGAGCCAGATCACAGAGAATAATTTTTTCATCAAAATAGTCAGAGAGGTTGGTTTCATAGATGCCTGAAATTTTTAACCGTCGTGCCCGTGGAGGATTCTGAAAAAAATGAATTGTTATCGGATCACCAACCTTAACCTGCAGTCGATCGGCAATCAATCTACTAATCACAACCTGATCTGAATATCCGGAATCCGGAAATTGAAGAAAGGAGCCCTCTTTAATGTGCTCCTTGAATCGCTCAAGACTAAAGGATTTACCAACGCCTTTTAACAAAATGCCAGTAATCTCCTGTTCTGTTTTAATCAACCCAGCCTTATGACTGTACTCCTGCACATGGGCGATATCCGGAAAGGAGTCGGGGTAATTGTACACATTGATTCGAAACGGAAACGGAGGCTCCTCCATCGAGTTACCGGTCGTGATCCGGTTAACATTAAGATGAGCACTGAAACTGTAAATTTTATCCTGTACGGTGGTTTGAAATCCTTTCATCACCAGAAAGGAAACAATCATAGCAGCCAGACCGACGGCAATACTGATGATGGCAATACGGTGGATGACCGCAGAAAATCCTGCTGCCGAGGAAGTTATTCGTCTGGAAATGAATGCCGGAAACTTCAATTTTATGCGATTGGCTTTGAAAGATAGGCAGCTTACGCGTAATTCGATATATGATCAGAGTTCTAATATTTTCTTTGCTGATAACGCTTTTATGCAGCGACTGCCGCTCGGCAAATTTGTCCGATCCAAACACAGAAAAAGTTTCCGTGCTGGCTTGTGGCGCCGATCAGATGGACGTCATTCTCAAAAAAACAGCCGGTAAAAAAGTAGGCGTCTTTGTAAACCATACGGCTGTACTCGGATCAAAGACTAACGGAACCCACCTGGTCGATACATTAAAGAAGGCCGGGGTAAATCTCGTTCGCATCTTTTCACCTGAACATGGATTCCGGGGAGATGCCGATGCCGGAGAAGATGTTGGTAACAGCATTGATCCGAAAAGTGGTGTACCCATTGTTTCTTTATACGGACCCAACAAAAAGCCAAAACCCGAGGCTTTAGTAGATCTGGATATTGTGCTGTTTGATATGCAGGATGTTGGAGTCCGCTTTTTTACCTACATCAGCTCATTGCATTACCTGATGGAGGCCTGTGCCGAGCAAGGTAAAAAAGTAATCATTCTGGATCGGCCAAATCCGAATGGTGAGATGATTGATGGACCAGTATTGGAAAAGGAATTCAAATCATTCGTGGGCATGCATCCCATTCCGGTAGCGCACGGAATGACGTTGGGCGAATACGCGCAGATGATTAACGGTGAAGG
This sequence comes from Cyclobacteriaceae bacterium, assembly GCA_049423005.1. Taxonomy (GTDB): domain Bacteria; phylum Bacteroidota; class Bacteroidia; order Cytophagales; family Cyclobacteriaceae; genus ELB16-189. The sequence continues at coordinate 2,184 of JBMSPY010000234.1, read as the reverse complement.
TTGGCTGCCGGGTGGAAAGAAATGTGAATTGGAAGTCATTACGATGAAAAACTGGAACCGTCAGGAACCCTATTCTGTTCCAAACAAACCGTCTCCAAATTTGCCGAACGACCACGCCATCAAAATGTATCCTTCAACCTGCTTTTTTGAAGGAACAGTGCTCAGCATCGGTCGGGGCACCTACCATCCCTTTGAAGTGGCCGGACATCCGGATTTGAAAGGAATGTATGCGTATTCATTTAAGCCCGTTAGTATTCCTGGCATGTCCAAGACACCTCCATTGGAGGGACAGGAGTGTTACGGATTGGATATGCGCGAGGAGCCTGTTCCGCATCAGGTAGAACTGCGGTATTTGATTGAGGCTTATCAGAAGTTTCCGAACAAGGAAAAATTTTTCATTCCTTACTTCGAAAAGCTGGCGGGTACGGCTGAATTGCGAAAGCAGATTATCAGTGGACTGACAGCCGAACAAATCCGAGAAACCTGGAAGCCCGGCCTTGAGGCTTTTAAGTTGATGCGCAAGAAATATTTGCTTTACCCGTAATCAACAGTAGGATTACCGGATGAATTTGCGGAACCAGCCGCGAATGGTCATTTCAATAACACCAAAAAAGGCTTCTTTAAAAATTCCTGCTGACATTTTAGACTGCCCCCGTGTACGGTCTGTAAATACAATGGGATGTTCGATTATTTTGAAGCCGTATTTCCAGGTGAGAAATTTCATTTCAATCTGGAACGCATAACCAATGAAGCGAATTTTATCTAGTGGAATGGTCTCCAAGACTCTGCGGTTGTAGCAGACAAATCCTGCTGTGGCATCCCAAACAGGTAGACCGCTGATGATTCGTACATAAACACTGGCGAAGTATGAAAGAAGAACGCGTCCCATCGGCCAGTTCACTACGTTTACTCCACTAGAGTAGCGTGAACCGATTACAAGATCAGCTTCTTGTTCGGAACATGTCTTGCACAAGTGAACCAGGTCAGCAGGATTATGGGAAAAGTCTGCATCCATTTGAAGGATGTGCTCATATCCACGTTCCAAAGCCCACTTGAATCCTGCGATATAGGCCGTTCCCAATCCAAGCTTTCCTTTTCGTTCCATCAGGTGAAGCACTTCGGCTGAGGTGTTGAACTTAGCAAAACGATCTTTGACCATTTGTGCAGTTCCATCCGGTGAGTTATCGTCAACAATCAGTAAATCAAAGCCCATGGGAAGAGCAAAGACAGCATCGATGATCTGAAGGATATTTTCAGACTCGTTGTAGGTCGGGATAATGACCAGGGCTTTGTTCACGATAGGCGGTTATAAGTACGTGGTCCCGGAAGGCCGAAACCGTGAAATCGTGGTGCGGATTTTTAAAATCCGTTGATGGTAATACCGGCGGTAAGGACAGACATCTCTGTTTTGGATGGACCCTTGTTTGCTTCAAACAATGGGGTCAGGTTGTAATAAACAAACCATCCAAAGCCGCCAACACCAAATCGAGCCCCTACTGAGTACCGGAATCTGCTTACGCCGTGGCGCATTCCATCTTTAAGATAATTTATTTCTCCGTCTTGCTTGTACTTGATTTTGGTGTGGGTGTTGATATTCATACCAATGCGTCCACCAACGGATGCCCAGAACGTACGGGACGGATCGGACGGATTGGCATCAAAACGGAATTCCAGAGGAATTTCAAGATAGTTCATCACCAGCTGTGACTTTTTAAGTCCAGGATAAACCTTATTTGGAATGAGGTCATATTGCTCAGTATTATCGAGCGTATCCTTCAGGAGATAGAAATTGGTGAATTTAAACCGCTCCATGGAGAGGCCGATTCCCGGGTTAAAGCTGAATTTGCCGCTACCGAATTTAATGGGATAATAATAGTAGAGGTTTACGGTTCGAGAGCCCCAAAATCCTTTTCTCCAGGCTTTTTCAGGCGTATTGATGCCAGCATTTACGCCCAGATCAAAAAGAAAGTGACCAGGCAGATCGGGCCGTGATACGACTGTCTTTTCGGTTGTTTCCTGAGCATTAGCTACGGAAATGGCTAAAAAGAAGGCCGATAGGAACAGAAAGCGTTTTAGAGTCATGAACTAAGGATAGCTAAAAGTTTGAATAAGAACGTCGTTAAAGCCTTTTTTGTCTTAAGGGCCTCAAAAATAACGGAATTTTAGGGTTGACCAAAGGCTTCT
>JBMSPY010000233.1:0-4068 GCA_049423005.1 Cyclobacteriaceae bacterium | reverse complement strand
CGTATGGCTGCGGCCTTTCGGCATGGATTCGAACAAGGTTATGAGCGAATTCTGATTATCGGTACGGACTGTCCTGATCTGAAAACAAATATGCTGGAAGATGCTTTTAACCAACTGGATACCTATGATGCTGTAATTGGACCTGCGATGGATGGTGGCTACTACCTGCTCGGACTCAAACGGTTTATCTCTGAGGTCTTTCAGGATATGGTATGGGGATCGGATCAGGTTTTTCAACAAACGATGATCCGGCTGAAACACTTGGGGCAATCGGTCGGTCTCCTGGAGCCCTTGCGCGACATTGACCGACCGGAGGATATTGACCAGTGGGGCGGTTTTAGGATTTAAAATAGTTCACGGCCTCTGCGCAAACCTTTTAACTTTGCAGCCGCATTACGATAGTTCCATGGCTGAAGAGAAGTCCCTGAATTTTATTGAAGAGATCATTGAGGAGGATCTCCGTACCGGTAAGCACACGACCATAGCGACACGTTTTCCTCCAGAGCCAAACGGATATTTGCATTTGGGTCATGCCAAGAGTATCTGTCTGAATTTTGGCCTGGCCATTAAGTATGGTGGAAAGACTAATCTTCGTTTCGACGATACCAATCCGGTTACGGAAGAAACCGAATATGTGGAAAGCATTAAGCAGGATGTCCGCTGGCTCGGCTTCAACTGGTCGGAGGAATTGTATGCTTCCGATTACTTTCAACAGCTGTATCTTTTTGCAGAGAAGTTGATTGAAAAAGGTTTGGCTTATGTGGACGATAGTTCCAGTGAGGAGATTGCTGCGCAAAAAGGAACACCTACTCAACCAGGTACCCATAGCCCTTGCCGCAGTCGTTCCGTAGAGGAGAACTTGAAACTTTTCCGGGAGATGAAGCAGGGCGTATACCGCGATGGTGAAAAAGTGTTGCGTGCCAAGATTGACATGGCCAGTCCAAACATGTTGATGCGCGATCCCGTGATCTATCGGATTAAGCATGCACACCATCACCGCACCGGTAACAGCTGGTGCATCTATCCGATGTATGATTTTGCACACGGACAGAGTGATTCGATCGAGCAGATTACCCACAGTATTTGTACGCTCGAGTTCGTGCCTCACCGTGAATTGTACGACTGGTGCATTTCGAATCTCGAGATTTATCCTTCCCGTCAATATGAATTTGCGCGACTCAATGTTACCTATACGGTAATGAGTAAACGCAAGCTTTTGCAGCTTGTTCAGGAAGGTCATGTGAGCGGATGGGATGATCCACGCATGCCTACGATTTCGGCGATGCGCCGACGTGGTTTTACTCCCGAGAGCATCCGTGATTTTTGTGATAAGATCGGTGTGGCCCGTCGCGAAAATCTGATCGACATTGGGCTGTTGGAATTCTGTGTTCGTGAGCACCTGAATAAAATAGCGGCCCGACGCATGGTTGTATTTGATCCGTTGAAGGTGGTGATCACCAATTTCCCTGAAGGTTCAACGGAACTTCTTTCCGGAGAAAACAATCCGGAAGACCCGGGTTCAGGAAGTCGGGAGATACCGTTCAGCCGGGAAATCTTTATTGAACAGGAGGATTTCATGGAGGAGCCGCCTAAAAAATACTTCCGTCTGGCTCCTGGTCAGATGGTGCGGCTGAAACATGCCTTCATCATCAAATGTGAGTCTTTCACTAAGGATGCCAACGGTAACATAACTGAAGTGCAGGCTACCTACGTTCCTGAAAGCCGAAGTGGTTCGGATACTTCCGGACTGGCTGTTAAGGGTGTAGTGCACTGGGTGAGTGTTGCTCATGCGGTGCAGATGGAAGCACGTTTGTATGATCGACTTTTCAAAATTGAGGATACGAGTGAGATGGAGGGAGACTTTAAAGATTATCTGAATCCGGAATCCCTTAACGTAAAAACGGTGTATGCTGAACCTTCACTGGCTCAGGCTAAACCAGGCGAAAAGTTTCAGTTTTTGAGAATGGGTTATTTCACTCCAGATGCGGATAGCAGTGATGGTCGACTGATATTTAACCGTACAGTTACCTTGCGAGACACTTGGGCAAAGTCCCAGTAATATTGATTTCGCTTGATCGATCGGATACTAAATCTATCCGGCTCTGCGTTGAAGATTTATGTTGAAGTCAAATCTGGCCATTCTTTTCCTGATTTCAGGAGTAGGTTGTTTTGCGCAATCCATCCTTCGTTCTGGAAGTTCCCTTACCAGCTCAGAGGCTGAGGAGGTTTTGGTTTACCATAATAACGTTCGACAGGAAGTAGGTGTTGGCCCGTTGGAGTGGTCCCGCGAACTGGCCGGCTATGCTCAAAAGTGGGCCGATCAACTGGCTGCTTCAGGTTGCGAGATGAACCATCGACCGCGCAGTGGTGTTTGGAAACAGCAGCATGGCGAAAATCTTTTTTGGGGATCAGACGCTGATGTTTATACTGCTTTGGATGCGTGTGAAAGCTGGTACTCAGAGAAAAAGTTTTACCGAAATGCGCCTGTGGGTAACGGTAATTTCAGTCAGGTTGGACATTATACACAGATGGTGTGGAGTAAGACCACTCATGTTGGTATGGCCAAAGCCGTTTGTCGAGATGGCTCGGTGTTGGTGGTTGCGAATTATGATCCACCCGGAAATTACCTTGGTCAGAAACCTTACCCATAAAAAAAGGTCCGGCTTTTGACCGGACCTGGGTTGTGGGGTTTAGGGAAATTAAAGTGTTTTGATTTTGATGTTGCGGTACCACACTTCGTGGCCGTGGTCCTGGAGATCAATATGCCCTTTGGGGGTCATTCCGTAGCCGGCCGCATCTTTCCATTTGCTGGCCATCTTGCGGTTGTTCCAGTCTTCAGATCCGAACTCGTACTCCAGCACTTTGGTGCCGTTGAGCCAGTGTTCGCAATGGTTTCCGTTTACAACGATCTTGCTGGTATTCCATTCGCCGATGGGTGCTGTGGTTTTGTTCTCCGCTACATGCATATCGTAGTTGGCACCGGCCTTTTGTAACTCGGTGAGTTCACCTTTGTAACCAGCGTCGTCGATTACCTGGTATTCAGGGCCGGAATAATAAGGTGCATCAAACTCCTCTGTTGTGCGGTACATCACGCCGCTGTTTCCGCCAGGAGAAATTTTCCAGTCGAATACCAGTTCAAAGTTTTCATACTGCTCAGTAGTCAGGATGTCGCCACGCTTGTCGGCGTCCATTGCGCCTTTACAATGGAGGGCATTATCCTGAATATCCCAACAGTCGATGTCGGCATTTTTGAATGAGCGCCAGCCGTTCATGGACTGTCCGTCGAACAGGAGCACCCAGCCGCCGGCTTTTTCCTCTTCGGTGAGGACGTTAACAGGACCTGCTGTAGTCTCTTCCGTTGTGGCTGTTTCTTGTTTTGGGGCACAGGCAAAAACGAGCCCTGCGCACATCAGTGTTAAGATCAAATTTTTCATGGAATTGGGTAAGGTGAAATTGGTTGACTTAAAATTAAGGGCTGAAGCCCACTTTCCCAAGTGATTTGGGACGATGTCAGAGAATGGCGAGGATTACGATTTGGGTAAAGATCATCATCAGGATGATCGTAATCCAGGTATAGGCCCGGTGGTTCATACTTTTTCGGAAAATCAGCGTGGCCATAGCGCCGGTGAATGTTCCGAAGAGCGTGGCGTGGATCAGAACTTGCCATATTACTCCTTCGCGCTGGAGGGCCGGTAGCAGACCTTCTACTTGTGGACCTGCACCGGTGATCAGTAAAACCAAAGTTGTAGAGAGGAAAAAAACTCCTGAGGAAATTCCGACGTACCCCAGATGTTTTTTCATCAGAAGATTTTACCGGGATTCAGGATGCCATTGGGATCAAAGACTTTTTTGATTCCGCGCATCAGTTCGAGATTGGTTTCTCCCAATGCGATGGGCATGTATGGCTTTTTGGCGATGCCGATACCGTGTTCACCGGAGAGTGTTCCACCCAGGCTTACGGTCAGTTTGAAAATCTCACCGATGCCTTCCGGAATTTTTGTTTCCCAGTCGTGATCGCTGATGTTTTCTTTGAGGATGTTGACGTGCAGGTTTCCGTCGCCGAGGTGA
>JBMSPY010000232.1:0-4096 GCA_049423005.1 Cyclobacteriaceae bacterium | reverse complement strand
TGGATTCCAACCCGCTGGAACGGGAACGAGGCATTACCATTTTGGCAAAAAATGTTTCGGTTCGGTATAAGGATTACAAGATCAACATCATCGATACTCCCGGTCACAGTGACTTTGGCGGTGAGGTCGAACGCGTACTCAACATGGCTGACGGCTGCCTACTATTGGTGGATGCTTTTGAAGGCCCTATGCCTCAAACCCGATTCGTACTTCAGAAAGCGTTGCAGCTTGGCCTTAAGCCAATTGTAGTTATCAATAAAGTAGATAAAAAGAACTGTACTCCAGATGAAGTTCATGAGCAAGTATTTGATCTGATGTTCGCATTGGATGCAAATGAAGATCAACTCGATTTCCCTGCCTTTTATGGATCGGCTAAACAAGGCTGGATGAGTACTGATTGGAAACAGCCTACTACGGATATCACCGCCTTGTTGGATGGTATCATACAATACATTCCCGCGCCTAAGATTGAACAAGGCTCATTACAATCCTTAATCACTTCTTTGGAATACTCATCTTATATTGGACGGGTAGCCATCGGACGTGTACACCGAGGAGAGATTAAAGCCAATCAACAAATTGCTTTGGTTAAACGTGATAATGGTGCCATCGTTAAGACCCGCATTAAAGAGTTATTTGTTTTTGAAGGATTTGAAAAGCAAAAAGTAGAATCTGTTCAGGCAGGTGAAATCTGTGCAATTGTCGGATTGGAAGGTTTTGAAATTGGTGATACCGTTACCGATCCGGAAAATCCGCAGGCTATGAAGAGCATCGCTATTGATGAGCCTACCATGAGCATGTTGTTCACCATCAACAATTCACCCTTTTTCGGTAAAGAAGGAAAATTTGTAACCTCCCGCCACATTAAAGAAAGATTGGACAAGGAGTTAGAAAAGAACCTTGCTTTACGTGTTGGTGAAACCGGATCAGCTGATTCTTTCCTAGTCTTCGGTCGGGGAGTGCTTCACCTTTCCGTACTTATTGAAACCATGCGTCGGGAAGGTTATGAGCTTCAGATCGGGCAGCCTCAGGTTATTTTTAAGCAGATCGATGGGGTTAAATGCGAACCTATGGAAGAATTGACCATTGACCTTCCGGAAACAGATGCCGGAAAAGCCATTGAAACCGTTTCGACCCGACGTGGAGAAATGACCAATATGGAGCCAAAGGGCGACCGTATGATTCTGAAGTTTATGATTCCTTCAAGAGGAATCATTGGCCTCAGAAATTACCTCATGAATGCCACAGCTGGTGAAGCAGTGGTGACTCACCGGTTCAAGGAATACCAACCTTACAAAGGCGAAATTCCTGGACGAATTAACGGATCATTGATTTCAATGGAACCCGGGGAGGCAATCCCTTACAGCTTGCACAATCTGCAGGATAGAGGAAAATTCTTCATCGATCCCAATGATCCGGTTTATGAAGGTCAGGTTATCGGTGAAAACAACCGTAGTGGTGATCTCGTGGTCAACGTTACCAAAACCAAAAAACTCACCAACATTCGGGCCTCTGGTTCCGATGAGAAAATGAAGATCGCTCCGGCTATTAAATTTTCTCTGGAAGAAGCACTCGAGTACATCCAGTCGGATGAATATGTGGAGGTTACGCCAAAGTCTATTCGCCTTCGGAAAATCCTTCTGAACGAGACCGACCGTAAACGCGATCGAAACAAAGCCCTGTCCTGAGTGGTAAAAAATACCACTGTATTCATCGTTGGGTAACGGCTTAGGTCTGTATTTTTGAGACGATGATTCGACTATTAATTCTTTTTCTACTACCTGTAGTTTCGTCTACGCTCTTGGCTCAGCGTCCCGCTGACAATGTGTTGGCTGCTATGGAACGTGAGGCGCAGGAATTGATGCAGCAAGAGAAGTTTCAAGAGGCTGTGACCATTTTTGATAAAATTATTTCGTCCACTGGATTGGTAAGGGAGGAGGATTATCTGGCCTTATACCGCAGGTCTATTTGTAATTATTACCTGGGAAAAACGGACCTGGCGCTTAATGACATCAATGCATTTATCCCACACAATCCCGGACGATCAACACCATTTCTGTTGCGTTCGTTACTTCACAGATCCACGGAGCAATTTGATTTGGCCATAGAAGACCTCAATAAAGTTTTGTTGATGAATACTGGCGAACAAGATTCTGCACAGGTTCTTCGATTGCGATCTGCTGCATTCTTGGAGCTTCGCCAGTACTCTAATGCGATCCGCGATGTACGTTGGGCTATGAAAGAGGGAGAGGATCCGGAAGGTCTGAGTATTTTGGCTTTTGCACATTTCAATATGGGTGATGAATCCAGTGGTTTGAATGCCGTAAACCGATCCATTGAGCTTGATTTTTCTTACTTACCGTCCTATTTGTACGCTGCATCTTTTTTAAGTCAAAATGGAAAGAATCAACTGGCTCTTACCTATGCACGACTGGCCACAATGGTGGATGAAAATTCAATGGACGCTTGGTTCTATTTGGGTGTTGCACTGGTTAACCTGGATGATCTGGATCGGGGTTGTCGTTGTCTTAATAAGGCCTTTTACGGAGGAAACGATAATGCAGCTGGCTATTTAAGCCAATATTGCTTTCCGGTTGAAAATTAATTCGGCTCAGGACGGTTTTTAGGTCGTCCTGTATAACTTTGACCGAACTTCTTCGTTCTAACCACCGGAAATACCAAGCCGATGAAAAAGCTCTTCATTTTTCTTACTGTGATAGGTTTTGCCATGACGAACCTGAGTTGTTCGATCAGACCTGAACTTGGTGACCTCGTCAAAAATATGGTTGTTCAAACATCCAAAGCAGAGAATATCAATTTTTCAAACTACGTCACCTTTGCCATTCCGGAGGATACATTAGGGCTTCTCAGTAATGTAACCGACGATACACTAATTGTTGGAGAGTATGCTCAGGTTACCACGGCTAAGATGATTGAAAAAATGCTTGACGCCGGTTATGAGCAAGTAGATAAAACTGAGGATCCCGATCTTGGAATCAATGCTTTTATTTTGGACAATCAGGGAGTTTTTCAATCCTACACGTACTCACCTGGATTTTTAGGTTTTCCTGGATACAACTACCCGGGATATTGGGGTTACGGTGGATTTGGAGGTTATTATGGTTATCCTTTGGTTCAGAATTTTTCTTACCAAACCGGTACAATGGTTATTGAATTAGTGGACTTGAAAAACAGAACTCCTGATAATAAGTTTCAAGTGGTTTGGGTAGCTAAAATTGGCGATGTGTATACTTCAGATGATCAACTTGGAATAATGGTGAGGTCGATTAACCAAGCCTTTGATCAATCATCCTACTTGTCACGATAACTGATTCCCATGAGGTTAATGTTCTACTCGTTTGTATGGATGCTTCACTTGCTGGGTTTCCTTGCGGCTAAAGATTTACTTGCCCAGCAGGTTTCAAATCCTGAATCAGTCCAATTTGTGGGTACCTATTACGATAAATATTTTGGTGCAGGCCCAATTGCATCAGTCCCACTGTCCAATCGTGATTTTATAGACAACCGATCCCTTCGTGGTGCGCGGTTTTTTTATCGTGAACTCATTAATGATCGGGTTTCAGCAGGATTTGATCTTTCTTATTTGGCCTATGATGATTATCTCCCGCCTCGAGTTTTTGATGATGGCACAACAGCAATTTTCACAGATTTGTACAACGCGGTAGAGCAATACGCTGTTACTGTTTCCGGAGAATACAATTTTCGTCCAGGTCAACAGATAATGCCTTATGCAGGATTGGGGGGTGGCGCATCTTATTCCACTTTTGCCTTGTATTACAATATTTATAGCGACGCTCAGAACAAGTGGTCTGGATTGATAAGGCCCTATGCCGGGGTGTTTTTCCGTTTCTCAGATAAATCCACCTGGGCGGCTTTTACAACCGCATCGTTTGATCACGCTTTCGTCAAAGCCCCAGACTACGACTACAATGGCTTTTCGGCCTTTAACCTTCATGTGGGTCTTGTCTTTCTTGACTGGTAAGCGGTTGGATTAATGTCCTAACGGCTTATTTTTGCCCCATGCCCGAACAGATCCTGATCCTGGACTTCGGTTCTCAATACACTCAATTGATTG
>JBMSPY010000231.1:0-4096 GCA_049423005.1 Cyclobacteriaceae bacterium | reverse complement strand
AAAAATTGATGACCAAACAGGTGTTAATGATATCGTCATAGACCCAAGAAATCCCAACGTATTGTATGCAGCTGCCTTCCAACGCCGTCGCCACGACTACGCCTACATCAGCGGCGGGCCAGGATCCGGGATGTATAAAACTACCGATGGAGGCAAATCTTGGGAGAAAATAAATACTGGTCTACCTTCAGGAGACAAAGGTCGCATTGGTCTTGCCGTATCCCCAGCAAATCCTGAATACCTCTACGCCATAGTAGAAGCAGAGGCAAAAGATGCAGGGTTCTACCGCTCCACAAACCGCGGCGCATCGTGGCAAAAAATGAGCAGCCACCAAACTGGTGGTAATTATTATAACGAGGTAGTCGCTGATCCCATCAATCCAGATAAAGTCTATACCATGGGATATGATGTCAGCGTAAGTACTGACGGAGGAAAAACATTTAAACCAATCGGAGAAAAGTCTAAGCACGTTGACAACCACGCCTTGTGGGTTAATCCCGCTAATACCAATCACATGATTAATGGTTGCGACGGCGGCATCTATGAAACAAAAGATGGCGCCAAAACTTGGGAATACAAGTCAAACCTCCCCATAACGCAGTTCTATAAAGTGGAAGTTGATAATTCAGAGCCTTTCTATTTCGTATATGGCGGAACCCAGGATAACTTCTCCCTCGGAGGGCCTTCCCGCACCCGAAATGAAAATGGCATCGTAAATTCTGATTGGTTCGTAACCAACGGCGGTGATGGATTCGAAAGTGCTATTGATCCGTATAACCCAAATATCGTCTATGCTCAAAGTCAGTATGGTGGTCTGGTTCGTTTCGATAAAATAACCGGTGATTCGGTTGGCATACAACCTAAAGCCCGCAAAGGAGAAAATGAATACCGCTGGAATTGGGACGCTCCTTTATTTACCTCTCCTCATAAAAAAGGAAGAATCTACTTTGCCGCCAATAAGGTTTTCAGAAGCGATGACTATGGCAGCACCTGGACCGTCATCAGCGATGATGTAACGAGACAATTGGACCGAAACAAACTTCCGGTTATGGGAAGAATTTGGGGAATGGATGCTGTTGGCAAAAACGATGGCACAGCTCAATATGGCACGGTAAGTGCCTTGTCCGAGTCGCCTCTCAATGAAAATAAAATTGCCGTAGGAACCGACGATGGCCTGATTCAAATAACCACAGACGGAGGAGCGACCTGGAAGAAAATAAGCACATTCCCGGGCGTACCGGATATGACCTATGTTTATCACCTCATTTATTCGCAACATGAGGAGAATACCCTTTATGCAACCTTTAACAACCACAAGCGTGGCGATTTTAAACCCTATTTGTTCAAGAGCACCGATAATGGAACTACCTGGACCTCCATTACAGCCAACTTGCCTGAAAAAGGATCGACGTATGTTATGGTGGAAGATTTTAAAGAACCAGATCTCCTCTTTGCCGGAACTGAATTTGGCGCCTTTGTATCCACCGATAGAGGAAAAGCATGGAGACAACTTAAGGCGGGATTACCCACCATTGCGATCCGCGACATGGCCATCCAAAAGCGAGAAAGTGATCTAATCCTGGCCTCCTTCGGAAGAGGATTTTATGTTCTGGACGACTACTCGCCTCTGCGTCATTTAACCAAATCCAACGGTAAAAGTGCAGGACTATTCCCTGTAAAAGACAGCTGGTTGTATTTGGAGAATTCTCCGCTCGGCATCCGCGGAAAAGGATTTATGGGCGAATCGTATTACCAGGCTGAAAATCCAAAGGTTGGCGCCGTATTCACCTACTTTTCATTTGAGGAATTTAAATCCAAAAAAGACCAACGACTAGAAGCAGAAAAAAAAGCTGCTAAAGAGGGAAAAGATGTTCTGTATCCAAGTCTGGAAGCATTGAAAGCAGAGCAAACTGAAGAAGCTGACTATTATTTATTCACGATCCGAAATGATAAAGGTGAAGTCGTCCGTAAACTGAAAGCCGATGTCAAAAAAGGAGTTCATCGGATTGTGTGGGATTTTAGAAAACCAACCACAAGTCCTGTAAACATCAATCCGGCTGTCAATGACAATGTTTTCATGAGCTTTGATGTTGGCCCTCTGGTCGCACCAGGAACCTACAGCGTGACGCTTTCCAGATCCAGCAATGGAAAAGTAACGGACATCGGTGACGCGCAAAAGTTCCAGGTAAAAGCACTTCCTGGACTCAGCCTACCCGCTTCAGATCCTCCAGCCGTGGCAGAATGGAAGTCAAAAGTTTATGAATTACGTAGGACAGCATCCGGTGCTTCAGCCCTGATGAATGAGGCTACAAACAAGATGAAATATTTCCGAGCATCCATCATGAGTATTCCGTCAGGTAATGATCAATTCATGCCGGATATTCTTGCATTAGAAGCTAAATTGAAAACACTATCCGAGCAATTCTATGGTGATAATGTAAAAGGCCGTTTGGACCTGGATGAACCGCCATCCATTTTTGGAAGGCTAAACAACGCCCTATATGATGGATATGGCTCAACCGGAGAACCAACCTCAACAATGAAAATGCAATTTGAACTGGCCGGTGAGGCTTTTGAAGGCTGGTATACCGAATTCAAAACATTGCTGAATACAGATTTACGTTCGTTGGAATCGAAGCTGGAATCAGCCGGGGCACCGTATACCCCAGGTCGATTATTGGAGTGGAAGAAAAACTAACACAATGAAACAGGCTGTCCTGTGATTCGGGACGGCCTGTTTTAATCCGCTGCACTGAGTTTTTTCCTTTTTAATAGATTGTAATATTTCCTAATTTTCATAGTGACTTTTATCGACTTAAAGAACTGAAATGAAAGCCGCAAAATTAATCGCCAGTCTAAGCGGGATAATCGTAATCCTCGTGATGTGGTCTTGCGGTAACCAGGATAAGCTACCAGATGTGGTGGAGTACAATTACCACATTCGTCCCATTCTTTCCGATCGGTGTTTCAAATGCCATGGCCCCGATGCCCGCCAGCGTAAGGCAAATTTTAGACTAGATACCGAGGAAGGTGCCTTTGCAGCATTAAAAGAAAAGCCAGGATGGCATGGTCTTGTAGCAGGTAATCCGGAAAAATCAGAAGTGTACCTGCGGATCATTTCCAGCGATACCTCAGAGGTGATGCCTCCTCCTTCGTCAAACCTATCCCTTAATGAAAAAGAGATTGCACTAATTAAAAAGTGGATTTCACAGGGAGCAAAATTTCAAAAACATTGGGCCTTTCTTAAACCAGCTGATGTTAAGCCTCCTGATGTTGAAGATGATTGGATAAAAAATGATATCGATCGATTTATCCTCGATAAACTTAACGAAGTCAACCTCGAGCCAAACGAGGAAACTGAAAAAGCCCTACTCCTAAAAAGAGTTTCCTTTGACCTCACCGGACTCCCTCCTTCCCTTGAAATGCAAGAGGCCTTTTTAAAAGACACTAGTCCAAATGCTTACGAAAAAGTAGTCAACACCTTACTCGCAAGTAAACATTACGGAGAAAAAATGGCAACTCATTGGCTTGACGTGGCCCGCTATGCCGATACGCATGGTTACCAGGATGATGGTATTCGAACCATGTGGCCTTGGAGAGATTGGGTGATTCATGCTTTCAATTCAAATTACTCCTATGACAAATTTCTGACCTGGCAATTGGCCGGAGACCTCATCCCAAATGCAACAAAAGAATCAATCCTTGCAACCGGTTTCAACCGAAATCACAAAATCACCCAGGAAGGTGGAGTGATCGATGAAGAATACCGCATTGAGTATGTTACCGACAGAACCAACACATTTGGAAAAGCCTTTCTGGCCATAACACTCGAATGCGCCAAATGCCATGACCACAAATACGATCCCATCTCGCAAAAGGATTACTTCCGCACTTTTGCCTTTTTCAATCAGCTGGCTGAAAAAGGCTTGCAAGGAGATATTTTCTCTGGTTTTCCTGCAGATCCTCCACGCATAACCATTACCTCTCAAGAAGTAAACTCCATTTTAACCTTCATCAATAAGAAGGATTCTTTACCGGTACAAGTGATGGTAATGAAGGATTCCGTTAAGCGACCAACCCATGTTCTAACCCGCGG
>JBMSPY010000230.1:0-4121 GCA_049423005.1 Cyclobacteriaceae bacterium | reverse complement strand
CCAGCGGAAAGAGCCGCTTGATCATGTCTTATTACATGGCCCACCCGGACTTGGAAAAACAACCTTGTCTCACATCATTGCCAATGAACTTGGCTCTTCTATAAAAGTTACTTCCGGACCAGTACTTGATAAGCCAAGTGATCTGGCGGGATTGCTCACCAACCTCGAAATCAATGATGTATTGTTTATCGATGAGATTCACCGGTTGAATCCTGTAGTGGAAGAATATTTGTACTCCGCAATGGAGGATTTTAAAATTGATATTTTACTTGATTCAGGTCCGAACGCACGCTCTGTTCAAATCGGATTAAATCCGTTTACACTTATTGGTGCCACTACGCGTGCCGGATTGCTGACTTCACCTCTTCGGGCCCGCTTCGGAATAAATGCCAGGTTGGAGTATTACGATTCCGAATTACTGACCACCATAGTTAAAAGATCATCTGCCATTCTTGAAACACCGGTGGACGATGATGCGGCTTTTGAAATAGCGAGAAGAAGCAGGGGAACACCAAGGATTGCCAATAATCTTTTGAAACGCACAAGAGATTTTGCGCAGGTGAAAGGAAATGGCACCATCACCAGACCGATTGCTCAATTTGCGCTAAAAGCACTGGATGTCGATGAGGATGGTCTTGATGAAATGGATAACAGGATCCTGCTGGCTATCATTGAAAAGTTTAAGGGTGGGCCGGTTGGCCTCTCAACTATTGCGACTGCGGTGAGTGAAGAGGCTGAAACAATTGAAGAAGTGTATGAACCATTTCTGATTCAGGAAGGATATTTGAAACGCACCTCCCGTGGAAGAGAAGTCACTGAGCGTGCCTACCAGCATTTAAAAATGCCGACGCCTTCCCGCTCCGGTCAGACACCAGGGTTATTTGAGTCTTGATCTCGTGACTGCTCATTCTATTTCTGATCATACCAGGCTTGTGAAACAACGAGCGAAGGAGGAAGGATTCCAGCATTGTGGAATTTCCAGGGCTGAATTTTTATCTGAAGAGGCACCGCTGCTTGAAAAGTGGTTGAAAAAAGGATTTCATGGCAGCATGTCGTATATGGAACGACATTTTGATGAGCGCCTTGATCCCACTAAGCTGGTTCCGGGTGCCCGATCTGTGATTTCTCTTACTTATAACTATTACCCTTCGCAGGAAGTCAAGCAGGAGGATGGACTTAAAATTGCGCGTTACGCTTATGGTGAAGATTATCATCATGTCATAAAGGAAAAATTGAAATCTCTGTTGGAGAAACTTCGGTCTGAGATTGGCGCATTCGACGGAAGAGTTTTTGTTGACTCTGCACCAGTAATGGAAAGGCAATGGGCACAGCGCTCCGGGTTGGGCTGGCTGGGTAAAAACAGCTTGCTGTTGAATCAGAACATGGGCAGTTATTTTTTTCTTGCTGAACTCATCATTGATCTTGAACTTGATCCGGATCCTGCTGTCACCGACCGATGCGGAACCTGCACAGCCTACCTCGACGCATGCCCAACCGGTGCCATCGTCCAGGCTGGAGTCGTAGACAGCAATCGCTGTATTTCACATTTGACAATCGAATTAAAAGATTCCATACCTGATTCATATAAAGGACGGATGGATAATTGGATTTTTGGTTGTGACGTTTGTCAGGAAGTATGTCCATGGAATCGGTTTTCCAAACCTCACGACGAACCTCGTTTTGTACCTCAGGGTGATTGGGTGGAATTCACTGCCTCTGAATGGAAAGAATTGACCGAAGAGGTTTTTAAGAAAAATTTTAAAAAGTCTCCCTTAATGAGGGCCGGATACCTTGGATTGAAAAGAAATATCAGCGCGGCTGCGGGCCTGCCTGATGAACCTTGATGGACCAATAAGCTTATTGCTTTTCGAAGCAATTATTCATAATAGCATCAAATTGACTGTTAAAAGTAGTGTAACACCACCGACGCAACTCGTTAATCTCATCATCAATTAGCATTCGAATGGCTTTTCGCAATTCTTTTTCAAACAATCGTAAGTCAAAGCTCACGCGGGTCAGAATCACTTTAAAATACTCCAGCATTCCTGAACTTTGGGACATGTTTGTTGGCTTTAATAAAAGAGAAATCAAATTAGGAAACCGGCCCTCTTATTGTAAAGTGTAGATTACCTTTGTGAATTGATTTTAGTCATTGCTGAAATGTTCAGAATTCTAAGGCCCTGTCATTTTTTAACCTTAATGCTGCTGACCGTGGTCTTCACTGCGCGGGCGCAACAGGCCTCAATGATTTTGGGTCCTGATGAGATTGCTGAAAATCAAATCTGGACCATCACCCTTACAATTTCGAATGAACAGCTCCGGAATTATGAGGCGTTTCCTGAAATCGCCGGCTTTAAAAAGCGTGGCGCCAGCACTCAATCCCAAACAAGTGTAATTAACGGTCAGATGAGCTCAACCTACTCAGTGATCATGAATTATCAGCCACTCAAACAAGGTGTAATTGTTGTTCCTCCGCTCACCCTTAAAATAAATGGACATCCGGTTTCTTCACCCGGAAAAAAAGTTAAGGTTAATCCTCCATCAGCAGTACAGGCAAGGGATCCTTTCCGTGGTCCATTTGACCAGGATCCATTTGAAGAATTTTTCGGAGGAAGGAAACAAACCGAATTTATTGATGTAAAGGAGGATGCTTTCCTGGCAGTTACCACTAACAAGGATGAGGTTTATGTTGGTGAAGGCTTTACCGCCACCCTTTCGTTTTTTGTAGGTGAATCAAATAAGGCGCCGCTCCAGTTCCACGAGCTTGGAGAGCAGCTGACGGATATCCTGAAAAAATTAAGACCTTCTGCCTGCTGGGAGGAAAACTTTAATATTGAAAACATCGAAGGAGAACGTATTGAAATCGGAGGCAAGGACTATACCCAATACCGCATTTATCAGGCTGCTTACTATCCTCTCGGAAATACACCCATTAATTTTCCATCGGTAGGACTTCGAATGATCAAATTCAAAGTCGCTAAGAATCCTTCATTCTTTGGTCAAAATAGACAAGAAGATTTCAAAACTTTTTATTCTAAACCAAAAACCGTCAGGGTCAAGCAACTTCCGCCGCATCCTTTGCGTGAATCAGTTGCAGTTGGCAAATACAGGCTTACCGATAAACTTTCGGTTAAAACTACTGAGACAGGAAGAAGCATCGGATACGATTTTATTATAACCGGCGAAGGAAATATTTCAGGAATCCCGAACCCTCAGGTTCAAAAAGATCACCGCATTGAATTTTTTGATCCCAATGTCCGACAAAACATCACCCGCCAGTCCGGAAGGGTAGGAGGTTCTAAAAACTTTAGTTTTTTCCTCATTCCACAGGAACCTGGAATTTATGATCTTGGTAAGCGCGTATTCATGGTTTATTTTGATCCCGTATCGAAAAAATATGACACTCTCCGATCCTCCAGGAAACTTGAAGTAACTGGTCAGAGCATGGCAAATCAACTAATGGCCAACAATGACGTAACCTCTTTTTACGACCGAATTTCAGAGTCTGACAATACCCTTTCACATCGTTCGGATTATGATTATGTTCGTCTTCTAATAAACGGCTTTATACTGCTTGCTCTCGGTGCATCTGTGTACCTCGCTTTTAAGAAACCGAATCTCTAAACTCGCATGAACTCCTACGGTCAGCATTTCAGAATCACTACATTCGGAGAGTCACATGGACCAGCTATCGGAGTAATCATAGATGGCTGTCCTGCCGGAGTGGATTTTGATGAAGATCTGATCCGAAGAGATCTTGAACGTAGAAAGCCCGGACAATCAAGGATTACCACACAGCGACAAGAGGATGAAAGCTTTAAAGTGCTTTCCGGCGTTTTTGAAGGAAAGACTACAGGAACGCCTATCGCGATCGTGATTGAAAATCAGGATCAACGAAGCAAGGATTACGCTCATCTTAAGGAAGCTTTCCGCCCGTCTCATGCAGATTATACCTATGACGCCAAGTATGGTGTACGTGATCATCGGGGTGGGGGGAGAAGCTCTGCGCGGGAAACAGCTGCACGTGTAGCAGCTGGTGCGGTTGCCAGAATGCTTTTGAATAAGTTCGGAATTAAAATCAATGCTTTTGTTTCACGAGTAGGAGATATCCAGGCTCCACC
>JBMSPY010000229.1:0-4211 GCA_049423005.1 Cyclobacteriaceae bacterium | reverse complement strand
TGTTCAGCCGATCCGAATCGTTCCTAACTCAACGGCAGCTGGCCAATCTGGATATGTTCAAATTTGTGAACATCAACTATGATACCAGCGGAGGAAAATTCATCGCCAATATTTTTGCAAGTCCGCTTGAAAATTATTCGTGGTCAAATGAGGCCGGCGTTTCCGTCACGCAAGGATTTCCCGGACCCTACTACAGCGCCAGCTTCAAACGAAGAAATACCCTAAAAGGTCTCGAAATTTTTGAAATCAACGGAAGATTTGGATTCGAAGGCGTAGCCTCAGCTACCCAACAAAATGATTTTTATAAAAGCACTGAAGCCAACCTGAATGCCTCCATTTCCTTTCCACAATTCTTGATACCCATGTCGAGTGAGCGATCCTTACGCTACGCTCGTTTCAATCCAAGATCTAAATTATTGGCGGGATATACCTATACCAACCGACCCGAATACCAACGCTCCATAATTACTGCTTCAAATACCCTGACCTGGGAAACTCAAAATGGCTTACAATACTCCTTTACCGGAACAAACCTGAACATCATCCGCTCCGATACGTCTGCAGCTTTCGGAGAACGATTGAGGGAATTGGAAAAAGCTGGCAACCGGTTGATCAATGCGTTTAAACCAGCCTTTGTTAGCAATATGTCTTTTTCAGTAACCTGGAATCAACACAACTACGGCAACACAGAAAAAAATTCATTCTTCCTCAGAGCTACCGTGGAAAGCGGCGGGACAACACTCAATATCTTTTCACCAAAGATCATTACCAACTGGGGTCTCGAGCCTTACAAATACATCCGGTTAAACGTTGACATGAGAAAAACCAATATCATCAACCGTCGCACCCAAGTGGCGTATCGGGTTAATACAGGTGTTGGTTACGCCTACAGTTCGAACAAAGTCTTGCCTTATGAAAAAAACTTCTTCATCGGAGGTAGCAACAGCATACGCGCCTGGAGACCCCGACGGTTGGGACCGGGAACTCTCCCACCCTCGTTGAGCTCAGACCCGGAGTCTAATGGTTTGTTTGATTATCGTTTTGAAAAACCGGGCGACCTGTTATTTGAAGCCAGCGCCGAATTAAGACAAAAACTTTTTGGCTTTGTGAATTACGCCTTGTTCCTGGATATCGGAAATGTTTGGTCTATACAAAGTAACACTGACCCCAGATCGAAATTTCAGCTCGATAGTTTTTACCGTGAATTTGGGGTGGGTACGGGATTTGGACTCCGTTTCGATTTTACCTTCCTCATCCTGCGACTGGATATGGGTATTAAGGTATTCGACCCGGCCCGACCACAAGGAGACCGGTTTGTGTTGGACAATGTCCGATTCTTCAAACCATTCGGCACCGAAAAAGAGCCGGTTATATTTAATATAGGTATCGGCTATCCCTTCTAAAGTCAAAAGTATTTCTGACTGTCGACCCGTTCCTTATATTGGGGTCTAATTACTAAACTTTCCTTAAATCAATGAAGCATTATCTGTTATCATTCCTGATCCTGCTATCCTTTATGGCTACTGGACAGCAGGATTACTTCTACCCTGAAGCCAAAAATTTTGATCCCACCATTCCGACACCTGAAAAATTCCTTGGGTATCCCATCGGGTTTCAGCATACACGTCACGATAAAATTGTTGAATATTTTAAGGAATTAGATCGGCTATCCGACCGCGTGACACTTCGCGAACTAGGTACCACCTATGAAAACCGAGTGCAGATCACGGCATTCATCACCAGCCCGGACAATCACAAGCGGCTGGAAGAAATTCGCACCGAGCACCTGAAGCGAAATACCAATACCGGAACAAATGAAACCCCTCTGGTCATTTTACTGGGCTATAATGTACATGGCAATGAACCATCCAGCTCAGAGGCCGCCCTATTAACAGCCTACTACCTTACGGCAAGTCAGGATCCGGAAACCATAAACTGGCTAAACAGAATGGTTATTATGGTAGATCCCGTTTACAATCCGGATGGACGCGATCGGCATACCAATTGGGCTAATATGCATAAAAGTTTTCCGCCTACGCCCGATCCGGCAGACAGAGAACACAACGAAGTGTGGCCGGGCGGAAGAACAAATCACTATTGGTTTGATTTAAACCGCGATTGGTTTTTAGCGATCCATCCGGAAAGCAAGAACAGATTAAAATTGTTTCACGAATGGCGGCCTTATGTGATGACCGATCACCACGAAATGGGTACGACCTCCACATTTTATTTTGATCCCGGAAAATACAGCAGCAACAACCCTATCGTACCTGCTCAACTGTACGATGCCCTATATCCAAAGTTTGGAGAATACTTTGCCGGAGCCATGAATAAACTAGGCTCACAATATTTTACAAAGGAAGCATTTGACAAACTCTATCCAGGCTATGGATCCAGCTATGTAAACTTCTTTGGCGGAGCCGGATTTCTTTTCGAGCAAGCAAGCTCCAGAGGACACGTTCAGAACACACCCGCTGGGCCTGTAACCTTTGCCTTCACCATTCGAAACCAATTCGTGGCTGGACTTACAACTGTAAGAGCGTCCCTTGCTGAAAGGGAAAATCTGATAAACCTTAGAATCAATTTCTATAAAACTACCTCCGCACAAGCCAAGGCCAATCCAGTTAAAGGTTATGTCTTTGGTGATAAAAATGATGCAAATAGAACAAATGCACTAATTGACCTTTTGCTGCGTCACCAGGTTGAAATCTATGAAATTCCAAAAGATATGTCTGCCGGAGGAAAAACTTTTGAAAAGGGTTCCTCCTACCTTGTCCCAACCGAACAGGAGAATTACCTGATGGTTCGATCTGCATTTGAAAAGGATATTACCTACACCGATAGCATTTTTTACGATGCATCGACCTGGTCTTTAGTACACGCCTTCAATATGCCGCATGCCGAACTTCGGACGCCTATAGTAAAAGGAAATCAAATCAAAACTACACCTGTTAAATCTCCCTCCGTAGTAGGTTCAGGGGCCTATGCCTACCTGATTGAGCTTACCGATTACAATGCTCATCGTGCGATTTGGCAACTGCAGCAAGCAGGTGTCGTTGTAAAAACTGCTTTCCGTCCATTCACCACTACCATAAATGGAAAAGAGAAAAAATTCGGATATGGAACTCTCATCATTCCCGTCAGTGGTCAGCCGTTGGATAAAAGTAAACTGGAAACAATCCTTAAATCAATCAGTAGCGATTGTAATATCGATATTCATTCGGTGGAAACAGGTTACAATGTGTCAGGTATCGACTTAGGATCTAACTTCTCACAAACCCTTCGGCCGGTAAAAGCCATCATGCTCATGGGTAATGGGATCATGGCCAATGAAGCAGGTGAAACCTGGCATTTGTTAGACCAACGGATCGGTATGCCCATTACAAAAGTCGACGTAGCCAATCTCGGAAGAGTGCAATGGTCTGAATACAACGTCTTGATCATGGTCAACGGAAATTACAATTTGGATAAAACTACTGTAGATCGTATTCGGGGATGGCTGCAGTCAGGGGGAACGCTGATAACTTTTAAAGGAGCCAGTGAATGGGCCATTCGTCAAGGATTAGCCAAACAAAAACTTGTTCCGCAAGACACAACGCAAAAGGCAAAGCGCTTAAATTTTGAAGATGCCGCTAATACCGAAGGTGCTCGGTCCATTGGAGGCTCTATTTTCCAGGTTGACTTAGACCTCACAAGTCCCATAGGCTTTGGCTTCACCGATCGAAAAGTTTCGGTTTATCGAAACGGACTTACCTTCTTACAGCCATCCAAAAATCCATACACCAACACGGCTGTCTATACGTCTAATCCATTGATTGGGGGGTATCTGCACAAATCACAAATTAAACGGGTAGCCAATTCTGCAGCTATTCTGATTAATCCGGAAGGCCAGGGTAGAATTATTCTTTTCGCGGATAACCCCAACTTCAGAGGAATTTGGTACGGAACCAATAAACTTTTCCTCAATGCGCTGTTCTTTGGTCCATTGACCAGTTTGCCTCAAAACTGGCAAGGCGAATAGAATTGAATTAATAACTTTTCAACTGAAAGGCAGTCGGCAGTTATCATGTCGGCTGCCTTTTTTGTTTAAACCTTTTTGGAGAATCATTCCAGGTTTTGAGGTCTGTCATACTGAGCCGTAGGTGACTGGCGTAATTTTAATTCATCAAACACACATTTAAAGAAAAAAAGATATCGCACTTATGAGAAAA
>JBMSPY010000228.1:0-4216 GCA_049423005.1 Cyclobacteriaceae bacterium | reverse complement strand
GTTTACTTCTCCAGTAACATGCCTGGAGGAATGGGTGGATTTGATATTTGGAAATCAGTCTTAAAGGGTTCAACCTGGTCCAAGCCTGAAAACTTAGGCCCCTTCGTAAATTCCGTTAAGCATGAGGTGTTCCCGGCGATCAGCTCTGATGGATATCTTGTTTTCTCCTCGAACGGATGGCCTGGTCTTGGTGGATTGGATCTTTTTGTTTCGGAATTCGATGATCAGCAGCCAATCAACCTGATGGCTGGTCTCAACACTGAAATGGATGACTTCGGAATGACCTTTACGGGAAAGGGTACGGGTTATTTCGTGAGTAACCGAAAAGAATCCATGGGAGACGATGATATCTTTCAGTTTGAGATCTTTTTAGATGATATCCTGGAATACAATAAGCCCAAATATCAGATTATACTGGTCGATGGAGCTACTGGTGCTCAGATTCCCGGTTCGGTAGTGCTTACCCAACGCGGAGCAAAACGAACTCTTCAGGTTGCGGCTAATGGTCAGGATTTCCGTTTGGCAGATCCAAAGGCTCAGTTCGAAGCCAGCGCAGAAGGATACTTCCCTGCAAAAATGTCTTTCAAAGATTATACCGGCACTGGCCCTGTAGTGATTCGACTCCAACCCGTTCCTGCTCCTAAGCCTGAACCTGTAGTAATCGAAATTGTTCCGATTTATTTCGACTACGATAAAGCAAATATCCGTAAAGATGCCGCGGCTGATCTGGATAAGCTTGTAGAAACCCTGAATGGAAATCCTACATTGACTATAGAGGCTTCTTCCCATACGGATTGCCGTGGAACAGACAGCTACAACCAAAAGCTTTCCGAGCGTCGCCTGAAAGCCACATTGGAATACCTGAAGAAAAAGGTAATAAATCCTGAGCGTTTGAATGGTGTTGGACTGGGAGAGACCAAGCCAGCTAATCCTTGTGATTGTGAGCAACCAGTTTCCGCAGGTTGTGAGGAGGATGTCCACCAGAAAAACCGCCGCACGGAATTTATGGTTGTGAAGTACTGATTTTATCAGGCCCTTTACGGCTAACAATTATACGGCCGGCTGATTACGATCATGCCGGCCGTTTTCATTGTTGCCGTATTTGGTACTTATTGTTTTTAATCTAACCCAAACAAAAAAGTTATGCCTGTTAAAACAGAATCACACAAGCTAATCCAGCTTCCCTTCCGTTGTCAGAAATCCTTTGAAAGCCGTTTGGTACGGGCCAAGGGAACACACATGCGCAACACAGGAGAAAAAATTTCCAACAATGACTTTTTCATCCGACTGCTTAATAGCGGTTTAGAAGAGTTTGAGCGCAAAGGCCGATAACACGTCAGGCTAAGAATCAGGGATATACCGATCGCACAGATTTCTTTAAATTGGGGGATGCGATGGATACCCCTGATTCTGTTTGTTGCTCTTTTCTCTTGTAAGAATAAAGAGTCTGAAGTAACCCTATATGCCGGAGCGGCTTCAGCTTCGGTTAATCCTCCAACAGGCACATTTATAGCAGGCGCTGACCGTAACCGGACGTTTACCGGTGTTCGGGATTCTTTGTTTGCTAAAGCTGTAGTGGTAAGTGATGGCCAGCGTTCGTTGGCTATTGTTACCATCGATTGCATTGGGTTACTCCATCCCGAGGTGAAGCGTATTCAGGAGCTGGCGGCCGCGGGTTCTTCTGTGCCCGCTGATCATATTGTTGTTTCTTCAACCCACACCCATGCCGGCCCTGATGTTGTCGGAATCTGGGGGCCAAACCCGTTAACGACCGGAAGGGATACGGCGTATATATCTTTATTGGTCCGGACCGCGGCTCAGCAGATCATTGCTGCAGATAAGAATAAGGTCGAAGTACGGTTGTTGGGTTTAGAAGGTGTTTACCGTGGCGATTGGTTTGCTAACATTTGCAATGAAGAGTTGGATCCTTCCTTGTCGGCGCTGCAATTCAAATCTACCTCGGGGTCATCCATTGCCACGTTGACCAATTTTGCTTGTCATCCTACCTTTTTGGATACGCATTTCTCGGTGGTTTCGAGTGATTATCCCGGTGCCTTTTATAAGCAGATGGATAAGGTTCATGGAGGAGTTAATCTATTTCTGCAGGGAGCGATAGGAGGGTGGGTACAACCTAAAGATGATTTGTTTTCAGTCAAGGAAAAGTCTGAAGTTCCTTTTCAATTTCAACTTGCTGACCGTTATGGTCGTGATTTAGCCGATTCAGTGACGCATTTGTTAGCCGGTGCTCAGGAAATAAAAGATGGTGCCATTGATTTCCGGAAGTTGGATTTCAAATTTCCGGTTGATAATCCAAACTGGAAGTTATTGTCTCAGGCTGGTGTTATTCATCGGGAGGTTTCGGATTCTGTGCAGACCAGTATTGCCTGGTTTTCCATCGGAACAGTTCAGTTTGCCACGCATCCGGGTGAGACCTCACCGTGGCTTGGGCTTCAGACACGCGCGTTGATGAAGACTGGCCCTCGCTTTGTTTTGGGATTATCCCAGGACGCACTTGGCTATATCCTGAAGCCGGAATTTTTCACCGACAGCACCCGACTGCATTCGGGTTATCTGACCAGTATGTCGCTTGGTCCACAGACTACTCCGATTTTATTGGAGCGTTTGAAGCGGATTGTTCAGTAATTGTGAATATTTCTGATTTCTGGTTACCTACTTTTCTGTTAATCCTTCATGCCTTGAGCGCTCCTTGTGGATTAGGTAGCACTTTTTTAAATTTACAAGCTTCCTTTCCTCTAAACACCTAAACCTCTTTATAAAATGCATTTCACCAAACCATGCCGGATTATTCCGGTCCTGTCTGTTTTTTTACTTTTTTTTACGCTTAGCGCATCTGCTCAGCGTACACGCTTGATTACACAAGTTGGCTTTAGCGATGTGGGCTACAACGCCTGGTATGAAACTGAAGGCGATCTGACCGCAGCCTTATTATTTCCTATTGGAACCTCTGCTTCCTTTGGCCCATTCGTCACCCAAGGCGGATCGGCTCAATACTTTAATACGGTTGGACAACCGGCGCCCGCAAAAATGATTGAGTTTGGTGGGATCCTGCGCTTTCAGCTTTTTCGTTCAACCAAGTGGGAAATCTATACGCAGGGAGTCATGTCCAATCTAAAGGTTTCTTATAAGGATCTGGATAATCCTGCACCCGGTTATAAAACTGCTGATGAAGCTTCGTCACTTGCCATTGGATTTGGTGCAGGCTTTGTTTACAAAATTACCCCTTCAATCTATTTCAATATTTTTGAATTCGACCTCTCCTTTACAAACCTTAGTATCACAGATCGTAAGGAACACAAGGATTATAAAACAGGCCTTATCATTCAGTTTGGTAAGTCAAAATAAACTAGTGATATGAAAAAGCGGCTCGTTGTATATACTTTCCTGGCCATTTCTTGGGTTAGTGTCTTTGCACAAGATTTTACCAGAGTCAAAGTAAAAAATTCAGGTGGCGAGGCGCTTGCCTATTCGCCCGATGGGCAATTGCTTGCTGTGAATTCAGTTGCTTCACTTAATATTTTTAATGCTGCTACAGGACTTCCTTTGAAAAGTTTTCCATTTGAGGGTTCAAAAATAATTTCCATTGATTTTGATGCTAAGAGTGAGCTCGTGGCCGCCTCATTTCAGGATGGTAGAGTTTTAATCTGGAAATTTGAAAATGGAGTTGTTGTCGGTGTTATACCTGAAAAGTCAGCAGTTCGTGGTGTAAGGTTTATTTCCGATGATCGTATTGTATTGCTTACTGATAAAATCATTCGGGTGCATGACTATGTTAACAACAAGACGATATGGTCAAAGCCGCATTCAGCAAAAGATTCACGTGGATTTGCCGTTTCGCCTGACTTTATTGCCTTTGGGGGATCTACAGGGATTATTTACCTCATGGATCCTAAGGATGGAAGAGATATTGCCCAGTTGGCTCGACATAATGATTGGATTCGCTCCATTGATATCAATCCAAAGCAGACCATATTGGCCAGTGGTTCTGATAATGGAGAAGTTTTTTTGTGGGATTTATCCACCCGTCAAAGAATAAACACTTTCACCGATGTTATTGGAAGAATTTATGGACTTAAATTCTCTCCGGATGGAAATGCCCTTGCTTACGCAGGAAATACGCTCAAGATGTATTCTTTTGAAAAGAAGTATTCAATCTTCGAGTTTGGTAAAATTGAACCAGTTTTGGCCATGGCCTTTG
>JBMSPY010000227.1:0-4238 GCA_049423005.1 Cyclobacteriaceae bacterium | reverse complement strand
TAGACCTGAAGAAAAACCACAGTCCTAAACATAGCGCACTTATACCCACAATAAGGGATATCTGATTTTTTGTTGAAGAATCCAGAATAGAGGATTTCGCGGTAGGAACCCACATCTTGATTCCGGTCTCCTTAAAATCACTGTCTGTAATTTTTAAGCTGAACTTAAAGCCACTTGAATTTAATAGCTTAATACTGTCACCAATATAATACGTTACAAACCTTTCGGGCATACTTGAATTATTTTTACCACTTAAGAGTGCATCGTGAAGTTGAGTTGCTAATTTTTTATTGGCTACCTCCTTTACCCTATTTGATGAAAAGTCATACAAATATCCCTTGTTGCCAAAACGATCTCCAGTAGTCAAAATTTTTCCAAAAGGTGTATCGCAAATAAAATATCCTGAGTAAAGAATTTTTCTGAATTCTGGTGTCAGCATCCCTATGCGCTCCCAATTCTTTGAATTAAGGTCCAAACGATCCACATAAACGGTGTCCTCCAACCTTTTCATGTTTTGGCTTCTCGGATTGCTTGGTTTTAAGCCTTCGTTGAAGTAATTACTTTCAATAGAAAATAACTTTTGACGCTTTTCATCCAGGAAGTAGGTGTGCGGACTGTAAATATGTGGTACTTCTTTATTGATAGGAACAACTTCCCAACCGTAGCTGCTGGGACGGAAGTAACGCAAGTGCCAAGGAAAATTCCAAAGGCCATAACCTCCAAGTGAATACAGGGTATCCCGGAGGTAAAAGACTGTAGCGCCAAAATTATAACCAAAGAAAATGGTTGAATCCAGTCTTGTAAATTTCAAGCCATCTTTTTCATTCTCATCCAATTCAATTTTGTAAACCCTTCCTGTTCCCTCTATTACTGTTAGAAACCCTGTTTTGGATTTGACCAGGTGCTCATTTTGGAAATTGTAGTCGGCGGATTTATAAGGACCATCCTCCGGCCAAAAAAATGGCTTACTCCCTGGTCTTAAAATGATATTCAGCCTTCCTTTAAAGGCTGTATCCTTGCTGATTTCCTTGATGAGCCACGACCGGTAGGAGAATTTTTGCGCAGATACAGTTGCGCATAAAAATCCCAATAGTATGGGTGTTATTAACGCAATTTTTACTGGCTTCATTAAATGACAACTAGATTAGTAGTTGTAAAACTCAATCAATAATAATATAAAATGGTTGCACTTGTACCAATACCAGATTTCCCTGAATCACTAAGAACGATTTTCGCGATAAGTACCCATCATTCTGTCCCAGAATAGGAAATAAAGACCATAATTACCGTGAAAATACCGGTGGTGCTGGTTGTGACTTGTGGACGTATTTATCCACTTTCCGATAGGTCCTTTTCGAAACCTCTCTGAATACAGCTCCCAACCTAAATGTCCGTAAACATTGTAGATAATGGAGAACAAAAAGAATAGAAAAATGTGACTTCGATGTACCGGTAAGGTGAAAATGAATACCACAAAAATTCCAATTTCTACAATGGCTTCAAGAGGATGAAAAGCATACGCAGCCCACGGACTTGGATTTGTAGAAGTATGATGAACCAAATGCATGGTCCGATAAAGTTTGGGATGATGCATTAAGCGATGTGTCCAATAGAAATACGTATCGTGCATCAGTGTCATCACCGGAAAGGCCAGAATATAGTACGCCCAGCCCATCTCTTCAATTGTGAAATATAAGGAGGTATAAGGCCGGATATCTGGATTGTAAAGTAGTACCAGCGGAATGAGTGCGAAAAATGACATCGTTACCAGCGAATAACCAATTTCCCGTGCATAGTCTGATGCAGTCGGAAGATCCGGTTGAATTTTCCGGGCTGCAATACGCTTATACAACAACACATAAAAAATAAGGAACACGATACCGGCTACTATAAAGTACCGTGAACTGATGTTTGAAAGTATCCTCAGATACTGCTCCACCTCAGGCTCTATTTCTTGTACTTTTCAATGGTTGTTTTTACCGTTTCCGGTGAGCCCTTAACAACCTCTATTGTCTGAACTTCATTACCGGCTGAATCAGTCGTAATGGTTACGGTGGCTTCTGCTGTAGAGTCGTTGGCCACGGACATCTCAACCGTGACTTTCTTTTCAACCTTCTCCTCCTTGGGAGTACAGTTGGTTAGCAGTAATGTCAAAGTAAAAATTAGGGACGTGTATTTCATAGAAATTTTTTTCAAAAATAGACTTATTCCTAACAAACACAGATTACTTTTTTACTGTCCGCCATCTGGACGTGAAGTAAATTCAAATTCCACTGGGTTTTTTACCTTCTCTTTCAATAGGGCTATTTTGAGTACGTCTTCAGCCTTTTCTACGTAATGGAACTTTAATCCCTTCAGGTAATTTTTTTCGACCTCTTCAATGTCTTTTTTGTTTTTCCGGCACAATATGATCTCTTTGATTCCACTTCTTTTTGCGGCCAAAATTTTCTCTTTTATTCCTCCAACCGGTAAAACTTTACCCCGTAGGGTGATTTCGCCTGTCATCGCGATTCGATCGCGTACCTTGCGTTGGGTATAAATGGAAGCCAATGAGGTCAGAATGGTAATGCCTGCTGAAGGTCCATCCTTAGGCACTGCACCGGCCGGTACATGGATGTGCAAATCATATTGCTGAAACACCCGATGGTCGATATTTAATTTCTTGGAATTGGATTTCAGGTACGAAAGGGCAGCCATAGCTGACTCTTTCATGACATCTCCCAATTGACCTGATATGGTTAATTGTCCTTTACCCTGACTCAGGCTTGACTCAATAAAAAGTATATCTCCACCTACTTGGGTCCAGGCCAGCCCGGTTACCACTCCCGCAGTTTCGTTGTCCTGATATATTTCCTCGTCAAATACTTCCGCCCCGAGAACCTTCTCTACAAATTCTCCGGTAACTGAAGTTGGGAATGCTTTATCCATCGCCTTTGACTTGGCGATGTTTCGGACTACAGAACCGATTTTGCGCTCTAGGTTTCTAACTCCGGATTCACGGGTATAGGCGCTGATTAGTTTGGTAAGCGCTTCTTTGGTGAATCCAATTTCTTTTTCCCCTAAGCCATGCTCTGCCAGTTGCTTGGGCGCTAAATGGCGAATAGCGATTTGAAGTTTTTCTTCCTGGGTATAGCCGGTGACTTCAATAATCTCCATTCGGTCGCGAAGCGCAGGATGAATGGTATCTAAAGAATTTGCAGTTGCAATAAACAAAACCTTAGATAAGTCGTAATCTACCTCCAGGTAATTATCGTTGAATGTATTGTTTTGCTCAGGGTCGAGAACCTCAAGTAATGCCGATGAAGGGTCGCCACGGAAATCCGAGCTTACCTTGTCAATTTCGTCCAGGATAAAAACCGGATTTGATGATTTAGCCTTTTTTAAATTTTGAATAATCTTTCCTGGCATCGCCCCAACGTATGTTTTGCGATGACCGCGAATTTCTGCTTCATCATGCACTCCTCCTAACGACATGCGAACGTATGCACGCTGCAAAGATTTGGCAATAGATTTACCAAGTGATGTTTTACCAACTCCTGGAGGGCCATATAGACAGAGGATCGGACCCTTCATATCATTCTTAAGCTTCAGAACCGCTAGATATTCCAGTATACGATCCTTAACTTTTTTTAAGCCGAAGTGATCTTTATCCAGAATTTTTTGGGCTCTGTTCAAATCAAAGTTATCCTGCGTGAAATCTCCCCAGGGTAAGTCGATCATAAATTCGACATAGTTCATGGCCACTGGGTATTCAGCTGCCTGTGGATTCATTCGCAGGATTTTATCCAGCTCTTTATTGAAATGATCAGCAACCTGTTTTGGCCAGGTTTTCTTTTTACCCAATTCACGAAGTCGCTCTACTTCTTTATCCGGCCCAGCCACACCTAACTCATCCTGCAGGACTTTCATCTGCTGACGCAGAAAGTAGTCGCGTTGTTGCTGATCAATATCAGTATGAACCTTTTTATTGATCTCGCTCTTGATCTCCAGTAACTGAATTTCCTTCGACATGTACTGGAGCAATAAAGTGGCGCGCTCCTTCAAATCAGAGGTCTCCAGAATTTTTTGTTTATCGATTACTTCAACATTCAGGTTAGAGGAAAGAAAGTGTACCAGAAATTGCTGACTTTGAATATTCTCAAGGGCAACCTGTGCTTCTTGTGGAATTTCTGGATTGAGTTTGATTATTTTTAATGCTGCATCCTTGAGGGAGGCAAAAAGTGCACGTGATTCTTTTG
>JBMSPY010000226.1:0-4316 GCA_049423005.1 Cyclobacteriaceae bacterium | reverse complement strand
AGTGAGTGAAATAAAGTAAACGAGATCCCGGCTATCCAGGAGTCCTTTGCCCAACGCATCGTAATGATAAAGGGCTCCCAGTTGCTTCAGTAGAATGCCATCTGCACGCTGAAAGGCCACCTTGAGAACCTCAGTGGCGAGATCCGCTACGGCATCCAATCCGTAGTAAAGCAAAAAGCAAACGACTGCTCCGATGAGAAAAGCCAGCACCTGACTCGTGCTGAGTGCTGAAGCAAGGATACCTAGTGAAATAAAAAGTCCGGCCAGCAACATCAGACCAATGTAGGATCCTATGATTCCGGGCGTATCCAGATTGCCTTGTGGATTGCCCAGGTAAGAGATTGAAAAATACCAAATGACTGTTGGCACCAGAGCAACCAGGACTACCATCCAGGCAGCCAAAAATTTCCCTAGAATGATCTGAACATCGGTCAGCGGTCGGGTGAACAGTAACTCCAACGTTCCATTTCTTTTTTCTTCTGCGAAGGACCGCATGGTGAGCGCGGGTGCCAGCAACATCAGCAAATAGGGGGCTGTGTTGAACAAGGCCGACAGGTCGGCGTATCCGTAATCCAAAACAGAGGTTTCTGGAAACACCCACATCGGTAGTCCTACGCCAACCAGGAATACAACAATAGCGATATACGCCACCAACGAATGCAGCGACCCCATGAATTCTTTTAAGAACACGCGCATCATGAGGCTGAAGGATTGGTATTCAGGGTGGTGAGCGCTCGAAATACTTCCTCCATTGAATTTTCTTTTTTGTCTAAAGAAAGGAGCGGCAATTGTCGATCGGCTACCCGTTTAAAAATTGCTGGTCTGAGATCAACAGATTCAGCTTTGAACAGAATCGTGTTATCAGGACCGACTTCACAGGCCAGTAGGCCCGGTATGTCGTAAAACAACTCAGGATCGATAGTTACACCGAACTGAGCGACGAGCAGACTACCCTTTTGTCCGAGAAGATTGGAAAGGGAATCATCAGCCACAATCTTTCCGGCGTTGATGACAATGACACGATCGCAGATGGCCTCAACTTCCTGCATGATGTGTGTGGAGAAGAGCACAGTCTTATCGGCGCTGACTTCGCGAATGAGTTGACGGATTTCCGTTAACTGATTGGGATCGAGACCGGAAGTTGGTTCGTCCAGAATGAGGATTGGCGGATTGTGCAATAAGGCCTGAGCGAGGCCGACCCGCTGACGGTATCCTCGGGAGAGTTCCTCGATCTTTTTATTTTGTTCACGGGTTAGACCACAGCGCTCGACCATCTCTCCTACCCGTTCGCGCAATTGCCGGCCACCAAGGCCATATAGAGAACCGGAGTACTCCAAGTATTCGTGCACATAAAGATCTGTATACAATGGATTTTGCTCTGGGAGATAACCGATTTGATTTTTGACCCAGGCGGATTCTGCAGTTACTTCTTTTCCTGCGACGAACACCTGCCCCTCTGAACCTTCGAGGTAGGTAGTAATGATTTTCATGGTCGTGGATTTCCCTGCTCCATTCGGACCTAGAAATCCGGCCACTTCCCCTTTTCGAACCGAAAAGGAAATCCTGTCCACTGCTGGTTTGTCACCGTAATATTTTGAGAGGTTCCGTACTTCAATAGACATTGGTGCAAAAGTAGAGGTTAGGGCGCTCAATTTCATTACCGGACCATGGATTTTAGATTTTCGGCATGATGCTTGAGGTCCTCCGACAAAATCGATTTATGCTCAACGGGAATTTATTAAACTTGCAACTCAACTTAAGAAGAATGATTATGAAGCGGCTATGGATGGTATTGATGCTTTTTGCCTTTGTAAGTCAGGCGCAAACCGGCTATCGGATCGAGCTTACAGTTAAAGGACTTAAAGACACAACGGCCTATCTGGGCTATTATTATGGTGAGAGCACCTATTTGAATGACACTTCCAGAGTAGATGCTACCGGTAAAATGGTATTTGACGGGAAGCGTACGCTGCCTCAGGGGGTGTACTTCCTGGTGCTGAACAAGACCCGTTTGTTTGAGTTTGTAGTGGGTAAGGATCAGCAGTTTATCCTTACTACCGACCAAGCCGATTACGTTAAAAATATGAAGGTGACCGGAGACGAGGACAACCGATTATTTTTTGAGAACATGCTGTACAATTCAGCGCGCAACAAGGACGCTGAACCTTTTCTTACAGTGCTTCGCGACAGTCTGGCCACGGAGCAAAAAAAGTTACCTGCTCAGGAAGGGCTCAAGAAGATCAACGAGCAAGTGATGGCCTGGCAAGATGAGCTTGTTAAAAAATACCCCGGATACCTGACGACACGAATCATTAAAGCGACCCGGCAAATCAACATCCCGGAGCCTCCAAAAAAGGCCGACGGATCGGTGGACTCCACTTTCCAATTCCGTTACTATCGCCAACATTTTTGGGACAATTTCGATTTGGCCGACGATGCGCTGATTCGTATGCCCAGACCGATCTATCAGGAAAAAATCAAGGAATATTTTACCAGACTTGTGCCACCAATTGCTGATTCTGTAAACGCAGAGATAGATCGTTTGGCGTTGATTGCGAAAAAAAATCAAGAGACCTACAAGTATTTCATTTGGATGAATGTGATAGAGTTCCAGATGCCGAAGGTCATGGGGCTTGATGCTGTATTCGTGCATTTGATTCGTAAGTATTTTAATAGCGGTGAAATGGATTTTTGGATTAACGCCAAAATGAAAAGTAACCTGAAAGAACGTGCAGATCAGATGGGATTGAGTCTGATGGGTATGACGGCTCCGAACCTGATCATGCAAGACAAGGATCTGAAAGTCCAGGATTTGCATTCGATGGCTACCAAGAAGAAATACACCATTCTCTTCATTTTCGATCCGGATTGCGGCCATTGCAGGGAGGAGACGCCCAAGCTGGTTAATTTCTACAACGCCTATAAGAACAAGTTTGATCTGGATGTGTTTGCTGTAAGTGCCGACAGCTCCATGAAAAAAATGCGTGATTTCATTACGGAGTTCAAGACGCCATGGATTACGGTGAATGCTTCACGCAGTTATGTGGGCAACTACCATAAACTGTATGACGCTGATGTGACGCCGTCTATCTACATCATTGATAACCGGAAGAAGATCATTGCCAAAAAACCTCCGATTGAGGAGTTCGTTAATTTCTTTACGAATCAGGAGAAAATCTCAAAGACTAATCCGGGCGGAAAGCCACCTGGCAACTAGAGGCGTAAATTCTATTTGTTTCTGGAGATTGTATAATCAATCATTAGCTGCAGGGATTGCCGGTGGGGTGTGTCGGGAAGGCTATTCAGCAGTTCAACAGCCTGGTCACGAAATTGATCCATAACTTTTTTGGCATGGTCTAATCCGCCGTTATCCCGAACGAATCGAACGACCTCCTCTACATTTCCCGGTTTATCTTCCGCATCCCGGACCAGTTTCAAGATACGTCGTTTCTCGAGCCAGGAAGCTTTTGACAACGCATGGATGAGCGGAAGCGTTACTTTCTTTTCGCGGATATCGATACCCAGAGGCTTACCGATTTTTTCATCACCGTAATCAAAGAGATCGTCTTTGATTTGAAAGGCCATGCCCACGAGACTGCCGATTTCCTGCATTTTCGTTATTGTTTCGGCAGAGGCTTTTACAGAAGCCGCACCGACGGCACAACAGGCGGCGATGAGGGATGCGGTTTTTTTGCGAATAACTTCAAAATAAATTTCTTCGGAGACATCTACCTGTCGTGCTTTTTCCATCTGCAGCAACTCCCCTTCGCTCATTTCGCGCACGGCTTCTGTAACGATTCGCAGCAAATGAAACTCCTCATTTTCTATGGAGAGAATAAGTCCGCGGGAAAGGAGGAAATCGCCTACAAGGACAGCGATTTTATTTTTCCACAAGGCATTGACAGAGAAGAACCCACGGCGCATGGGGGCATCGTCAACCACATCATCATGGACAAGGGTAGCTGTATGGAGCAGTTCGATGAGGCTGGCGCCTCTGAACGTTGATTCGGTGATGGTTCCGCAAACACCGGCCGAAAGGAAAACAAACATCGGGCGCATTTGTTTTCCCTTGCGCTTAACGATGTAGTTCATGATTTTGTCCAACAACATAACCTTGGTCTTCATAGAGGACCTGAACTTGGTCTCGAACTCGGCCATCTCCTTGGAAATGGGGGCCTTTATTTGGTCGGTTATAGAGGACATGCGAACGTGCAATTATACGAATAATGGAGTGGAAGGATCATGAAAAACCTGTTTTGATACTGCCCGATTACTGCGTTATTTTGTGTTATGTGGAATCTGGATAAGAATTGGTA
>JBMSPY010000225.1:0-4317 GCA_049423005.1 Cyclobacteriaceae bacterium | reverse complement strand
GGCTTACTTTAATTTTAATCAGACTTTGAACTTGGTCCCAGCATACAAGGAAGCTCTGGAGTTTGCCAATCAGGCTAAGATGGATGCCACCCTACATGTGGTGGTCGAGCCGATGATGATGAATAGATTGGGATGGGATTTTGAGGCTGCTGTATTTGGTGCGCGTCGAAATGAGTTTGTGCGTTTCATGACTCCTCAACAAGTGATGCGAGATACCATAAGGCGTATTGATCAGGTGGTAGCCATGATGGTAAATGGTTTTTCTCAAGCCAATCCGGTGATCACGCGGTCCTCCCAGGATGTAGTTGATTCGGTAAAGACTGGAGAGAAAAAGGTTGGACAAAAAGTAATTCCAGTGATGACTGCTGTAAAAGCACGTGTTACTGTTTTTGAAAAAACCATTCAGGCCCGAGGGGCTGTAGTGCTTAAAATCTTTGATGGTCGTTCCAGAGCAGAGGTGGCCAGTTACGATATCGAATCAGTTCAGCAGTGGTCAGATAATTGGGCCATCTACACCGGTGATATCCGTGCGCTAACCAGGAATTTCAGAAACCTTGCTGAAAAGCGTGAGTCGGCTCCTGCTGAAATGGTGCTTCGCAACCTGGTTCGTCAGGATTTGGAGCGAAAAATCAGCAACCGAGTCGCAGAATATTACCGCAACTTCTAGTCGGTGTATCCTTTACCCAAGAATTACGTTATCATTGGGTCTACTAAAATACATGTTATGATGGATCGTGCCCGCTTGCTACTCTCCCAGACCTTCCTGCTGATGGTTGGTTGTTTTCTTTTGAGTGTTGTATCCTTGCAGGGACAGTCCAAAGCGAAACCTACAACAACTATGGATCCTATGTTAGAAACGGCAACCCTTGGCTCTGGATGTTTTTGGTGTACAGAGGCAGTTTATTTGAGTGTAAAAGGTGTTAAAGAGGTCGTTTCCGGTTACTCCGGAGGTAAGGTTAAAAACCCAACCTATCGTGAGGTATGTTCAGGGCTAACCGGTCATGCGGAGGTTGTGCAGGTAAAATTTGATCCTACTGTAATTTCGTACGAAGGAATTCTGGAAATTTTTTGGAATACGCACGATCCAACAACCTTAAATCGCCAGGGAGCGGATGAGGGAACGCAATACCGATCCGTTATCTTTTATCATTCAGACGAACAACGTAAAACAGCCGAGGCATATAAAGCCCAGCTAGATAAGTCTGGAGTTTACAGAAGTAAGATCGTAACGGAAATTAGCCCTGCAGTAACCTTCTATAAAGCAGAAGATTATCATCAGAATTATTACGCCTTGAATCCGGATCAAGGATACTGCCAGTACGTTATCCGCCCTAAGGTGGAAAAATTTAGAAAGCAGTTTGCAGGCAAGTTGAAGTAGCCGGACCTCAGCAGTTATCTTACTTGGCGTAGGCTACACTGCGCATTTCACGGATAACAGTCACCTTGATTTGACCAGGGTATTGCATATCGCGTTCAATCTTTTGCGATATGTCAAAACTTAGTTGACTTGCTCGGTCATCGGTAACTTTTTCGGCATCCACGATAACCCGAAGTTCACGTCCAGCCTGAATTGCGTAGCATTTTTCGACGCCTTGGAAACTTAGACCAACTCCTTCAAGATCGCGCAGTCTCTTGATGTATTGCTCCATTACTTCTCGACGGGCACCTGGACGAGCTCCGCTGATGGCGTCACACGCTTGAACGATGGGGGAGATCACGCTTGTCATTTCGATCTCATCGTGGTGTGCTCCGATGGCGTTGCAAACCACAGGGTGTTCTTTGTATTTGATGGCCAGATCCATGCCGACAATAGCGTGTGGTTTTTCGAGTTCTTCAGGCCACACTTTCCCAATGTCGTGTAGGAGTCCGGCGCGTTTGGCTTGTTTTACGTTCAAACCTAGTTCTGTGGCCATGATGGCACATAGGTTGGCCACTTCGCGAGAATGCTGCAGCAGGTTCTGACCGTAGCTGGAGCGATAGCGCATGCGTCCAACCATTCGGATCAATTCTGGATGGAGCCCATGGATGCCCAAGTCAATAACTGTTCTTTCGCCGATCTCGACGATTTCATCCTCAATGTTTTTTGAGGTCTTGGCCACAATTTCTTCGATGCGAGCCGGGTGGATGCGTCCGTCTTGAACCAACCGATGCAAGGAAAGTCGTGCTATTTCACGACGTACCGGATCAAATCCGGAAATGATGATGGCCTCCGGCGTATCGTCGACAATGATTTCGACACCAGTGGCGGCTTCCAATGCCCGAATGTTTCTTCCTTCGCGTCCGATGATTTTACCTTTTACATCGTCACTTTCAATGTTGAAGATGGACACGCAGTTTTCAATCGCGTGTTCAGTAGCTGTCCGTTGAATGGTTTCGATGACAATTTTCTTAGCCTCTTTGGTGGCGCTGATTTTAGCCTGCTCCATTATGTCTTTCACATAGGAACTGGCTTTAGTTTGTGCTTCTTCCTTCAGTGTTTCCACCAACTGGTCGCGGGCCTGGTCGGCGGTGAGTTTGCTAATATTTTCCAGGATTTGAATTTTCTGCTGGT
Organism: Cyclobacteriaceae bacterium; assembly: GCA_049423005.1. Lineage (GTDB taxonomy): Bacteria > Bacteroidota > Bacteroidia > Cytophagales > Cyclobacteriaceae > ELB16-189. The sequence goes on along the minus strand of JBMSPY010000225.1, from coordinate 1,766 downwards.
TAAAGCGGTCCATTTCCTCACGGCGCTTTTTGATGTGTTCGAGCTGAATGGCAAGGTCTTTTTTGTCCTCCTCCAGTTCTGATTCTTTTCTTTTGATTTGTTCCAGTTCGCGCGAAAGCTGTCCTTCGCGTTGCTTGATTTTTTGCTCGTTGCTAATGATTTGATTTTTCCTGCGGTTAGCCTCGTCTTCAAATTCCTGCTTCATTTTCAGGAACTTTTCTTTGGCTTCGAGGATTTTATCCTTCTTAAGGTTTTCGCCTTGCAGCTCAGCTTCTTTCAGGATGAGTTTTGCTTTCTCCTGATTGGATTTCAGATTTCTGGAGACTTTACGCTTATAGAGGATGGTGCCTGTAGTTATGCCCAGCAGAATACCTGCAGCGGAGCCTATCAGCACGATGATTTGAAATTCCATTTTCTTTCGGGTTTATGTTCATAAAACCCGGAATTGCCAGCGCGAGCGGCTGAAGAGTCACTTTAAAGCCTGTGCAAGCAGATTATTAAGATGGCTAACCTTTTCCGAGACGCTTTGATCCGTACCAACCTTCTTTTCTTCGAGGGTTAGTTTTTGGATGGTGCTGTCAAAGGCTACCATCGCCAACAGGTCCTGATGGTCCTTAAGGCCATATTGTTCACTGTACGACTTAAGCTTATCGTTAATAGACTTGCCTGCAGCCCGGACGCGCTCTTCTTCATCCTTTCGGACCTTCATCGGGTACTCCCGGTCGGCGATCCTTAGTTTAATGGCAAGCTCTTCCATGGTTGCTGTACTGTTCTGCTTATTGACTTAAATGTGCGATACATTTATCGATTTCGCGGATGTATTCATCCACTTTCTTCTTCAACTCCGCTACATCACCGTCTTCCGGGTGTATACGGTCTGCAATTCTAGTGAATTTTATCTTATTTTTAAAACCTTCCAGTTGTACGTCCTTGTTCTGTATGTTCTCCTTTAAGTTCTGATTCTCGTTTTTTAACTGTTGAACCTGGTCTTTCAGGTTTTTGTGTTCGTTCAGGAGCATGATGATTTTACGCTCCAATCCGCTCAAATTCGTTTTCAGTAGATCTTGATCCATTCCGTAGTGGTTTTAGGTAACAGATAAGCAAATTTCCGTTTTTTTCAAAACTAAAATTTGCTTCGTGGTGTTATCTGTTGTCTGATGTCAAAGTAAAACTATTTTCTGATAACCGCACCAAGCTTCTGCTCAAAATTCTTGATCAATCTTTCCATGACTTGATCAATCTCCGTGTCGGTTAAGGTTTTGGCCTCATCCTGCAGGGTAAAGGCTACTGCATAGGCCTTTTTTCCATCCTGGAGATTTTTTCCCTCGTAGACATCGAACACCTGAATTTCACGAATCAGTTTTTTTTCAGTCTGTTGAATGACCTCCCTAATTTGCGAAAAATCAATGCCTGTATCTAGTACCAATGACAGGTCACGCCTGACCTTTGGAAATTTCGGCAGCTCCTCTATTTCGAAACGTGGATTCATACTTTGGCAAAGCATAGCCACATCCAATTCAGCATAAAAAACAGCCTGTTTTATCCCGAAGTTTTTACAAACTGAAGCTTTTACTTTACCAAGGAACCCAGCGGTTTCCTTTCCTCTGGTAAGCATCATTCCATACTCCATGCAGGAATGATTTAGTTTTTCTTGTCTGATTTTTGATGTGTTGGCCCGTTGTAAAATATCAGAGACAACCTGAGCAAGATCAGCATAACTGGATTCATGGGATTAGGTGATCCAGGTCTCTGGTTCGGATAGGCCT
>JBMSPY010000224.1:0-4318 GCA_049423005.1 Cyclobacteriaceae bacterium | reverse complement strand
TAAAATTGCCTGATACCTTGGACTACCATGAAATTGAAAAGATACTTTCTTCCATCGACCTTTCTTCACCTGAGGGCACGCGAAATCGAGCGATGCTGGAAGTACTGTATAGCTCCGGATTGCGCGTTTCCGAATTGGTTGGATTAAAACGAGCCAGCATTTATGCTGATATTGGTTTTCTTAGAGTCATTGGAAAGGGTAATAAAGAGAGGCTTGTCCCTATCGGTAAAGAGGCTTTGAAATATCTGAACTTATATCTGGAGCACGTCCGACCTCAGCAGAAAATTCAGGAAGGCTCAGAATCTTTTGTTTTTCTCAACCGCCGCGGACGTCCGCTAAGCAGGGTAATGGTGTTTACCATTATTAAAAATCTGGTAGCCAAAGCAGGCATTCGCAAAACAGTTAGTCCGCATACGTTTCGTCATAGTTTTGCAACCCACCTAATTGAAGGCGGAGCAGACCTTCGGGCTGTTCAGGAAATGCTAGGGCATGAAAGCATAACGACCACAGAGATCTACACCCATTTAGACCGGGATTACCTGAAACAGGTTATCCGGGAATTTCATCCGCGCAGTTAAGCAACTATCGTTTCGGAGTTGCAACTTCATTTGCCTTAAGAGCAAGTTGCACCGCCTCATACGCATTTACTAAACCACCGGTAATACATAGTTCAGAGAGGGAAACAGGATCACCTCCATCAGGAGGGTTTACTTTTAAGCCATCAAATTTACGCGTGGATTGAACCAGGATATCTTTTACCTGCTGAGCGGAAAGTTCCGGGAAATAACTCATCAACAATGCGGCCACACCAGAAGCAGCTGGCGCCGCCATGCTGGTACCACTATTTTTTTTATAACCTCCGTTTGGAATGGTAGAGTAAATATCCACACCCGGTGAAAAGAAATCGACACGCTTCTTTCCAAAATTAGAAAAATCGGCAACCAGGTCTGTTTCATTTTTACCGGGCGCGGAGGCACCAATCTCGATCCAGGTTTTCACCGGCTTACCTGAAAGCATCTTCGGGGAAGGGAAATTGGTTTCTACATCAGTATTTTTCCCATCATTTCCAGCAGCATGGATTAGCAGCACCCCTTTTTTCTCGGCATAACGAACCGCTTCATCCACCAGAATTTTATCTGGTGAATAATCTTTTCCAAAACTCATATTGATAATCCGCGCACCGTTATTGACAGCGTAGTAGATGGCATTAGCGATATCCTTATCACGTTCATCACCATTCGGCACAGCGCGTATGGCCATAATTTTTACATTATCTGCAATTCCTTTTATGCCCAGTTCATTAGTTCGGTCAGCTGCAATGATACCGGCAACATGAGTTCCGTGCTCTGCATCCGGACCCTTAACGTCGGCGGCACCATACAATCGCTCCTTTTTATTGTTGTAGTCATCGCCCACAATAGAACGCGGATCAAAATCTTTATTTAATCCATATTCAACAATGCGCTGAAAGTATTCATAGGCACCTTGAATTTCTTCCAGGAGCTGATCCGGATCCGTTCCGGGAGCGTTTTTCATCAAATTGATCACCACACTTTTGGCGAATAGAATGGCAGGATCATCGGACTTTACCGATTCAATTTGCTGTTGTGTATAAGGCCCTTTTCCAAGTACAGAGCGAAGCGTATCCAATCCAAAACGAAAACTTTGATAAAGCCTCTTGTACATCTTGTACTGCTTATCGTCCTGAGCCATCTTTTCTTCATAGGCCGACTTTACTTTAGTGTAGTAATCAAAGTCAGCTTTATCTTTTTTCGATAGCGACCTGGTATCGATTTTCTCAAATTTTGATGAAAGTCGAACCAACTCCCTGGTAAGTTCATAGGTATCCTCGTTTACATTACCAGCTTTACTTCCTATAAAACTCCAGCCATGAATGTCATCCACATATCCATTTTTGTCATCATCCATCCCATTACCAGCCACCTCTCCTGGATTTATCCACATAACCGATTTTAAATCTTCGTGTTCTGTGTCGATACCAGAGTCAATAACCGCTACTACAACCGTTTTCGATGGTTTATTTTTAAGCAAGGTCGTATAGGTCTTTTCTACACTTAAGCCCTGAACCTGATCCGACTCTGGATCGAGTAGATGCCAATCCAGAGGTATCTCGGAGGATAACTGTTGAGATTGAACGGTTCCCCCAAAAACAAAGAGGACCAGAACTATAAAATTGCGTACAGTATGGATTAATCCAAATGAGCGAGACGTAAATAACTTCATATCTCCAAAGTTATCAATTATGGGGAGTTTTCCTGAACCCCAAAGTTGCCAAATCAAGCCTAAAACCTTATCATGCATCATGCAAAAAGAAGATGCACCGCAGTTAGTCCGTACACTAGGACTCTTTGCCACCTTCATCATTACTGTAAGTGCTGTCATAGGCTCTGGTGTTTATAAAAAAGTGGCACCCATGTCGGCTGAATTAGGTTCTCCGACTTTAGTATTGATTGGTTGGGTAGTGGCTGGGCTGATCACTTTATTCGGTGCTCTCAGTAATGCAGAAGTGGCCAGTATGATGGCGGACGCAGGCGGGGAGTACGTTTACTTCAAACGAATCTACAATCGTTTTTTTGCTTTTTTATTTGGGTGGACCTGCTTTACAGTCATACGGTCTTCGGCTTTGGCTTCCATAGCCTATGTCTTCGCACAATCGTTCAACACCATTATTCCTTTGCCCCAATTACCGGAATCGATAGCTTCGATTGAATGGCTCGGCATCTTTACCCCATTCGATAATTTCGGGGTTAAGGTTCTTACAATAGCATTGATTGGAAGTCTTACAATCTTCAACATCTTCGGACTAAAGACCGGAGAAGGACTGAGCCGAATTGTATTGATGGCCGTTGTGGTAAGTATGCTGCTCGTTATTATTCTTGGACTTACCATAGGAAATGGAGGAATGGCCAATCTGTCACAAACCGCAACCGGACACGACCCAGGAAGTCTTTTTAGCCTTGAATTTATCGAGCATTTTTTCGCAGCGATGCTGGCAGCTTTTTGGGCCTATGAAGGCTGGAGCAGTACGGGTTATCTGGGATCCGAAATAAAAAATGCCAATCGGAATCTTCCACTGGCCCTAGTATCGGGAGTTATTTTCATCATTATCATTTATGTACTGATGAATTTTACTTATCTCTACATTCTTCCGGTAGATCAAATTATTGAAGCACACCAATCACAGAATACCATTGCGGCGATAGCTGTAGTAAAAAGTTTTCTTGGGGGAGGAGGCGCTTTGTTCATGTCTATCTTAATTCTTTTCACCACGTTTGGTGCTACCAACAGTACTGTACTACCTCCACCCCGGCTTTATTACGCGATGGCTAAGGATGGACTTTTTTTCAAGCTGGCCTCCTACGTGCATCCCAAATACCGTACGCCATCAAAGGCTTTAGTACTTCAGGCCGTATGGGCCTCACTTTTGGTACTGTCCGGAAGTTTTGATCAGCTCACCGATATGCTTGTTTTTGCATCCTTCATCTTTTATGGAGCTACAACATTGGGCGTGTTTGTGCTGCGCATCAGAATGCCAGATGCTGAACGACCTTATAAAGCTTGGGGATACCCGGTATTACCAGCCATCTTTATTATTTTCTGCATCATTCTTATCTTAGTAACCATATCAACAAAACCACGTGAAGCATTACTTGGTTTGGGACTCATGTTCACTGGGATACCTTTTTGGTTCTTTTGGAATAGACCCCCGACATCCAAAAAGTAAGCATGCGGAAAATGCTGACCTATACCACTCTTCATCAATAGCATCATCTTACCCAACTACAAATAAAATAATACTGTAATCTATTCGTATGGCATTTGGAAACCTGATCCGAACATCCCTTTTTCTTCTTCAAATAATCTTCTACTCGTTTGCCGGAATCAATCACTTCATCAATCCGGATGTATACTGGCCACTCATACCGGACTACCTTTCGGAATTGAGCTTCGGAATAAATCTGATGGCAGGAACACTAGAGCTATCCCTCGCTTTGCTCCTAATCCCAAAACAAACACGAAAGATGGCAAGCCTGGGCATCATCTTGCTTCTGATCGCTTTCATTCCAAGCCATATTCATTTTATCACTTCAGGCTTAACTGCAGTTGGCCCATTGAAAGTAACTACGGAAATGGCCTGGATCCGTTTAGTGCTGATCCATCCACTACTGATTTGGTGGGCATGGTCGGCACGATTCTTTACCGGAAACTTTTTTAAAGCAGCTTAAACAATCGATCGGCCAATAGGGTTGTAAGACCCAGGAAGGAAGGGTACAGAACAAAAAGCCAGGCATAGTCC
>JBMSPY010000223.1:0-4321 GCA_049423005.1 Cyclobacteriaceae bacterium | reverse complement strand
AAAACGTAACTGCCACCGGTTCAGGTTGGAGCCGCTGCTGACGAGCCAGTAATTTTTTTCGTAAGTCACATCACCCTGTAATTTCAGTCGATGCCCGCGGATATAGCGGTTTACTCCAACCGTATATTGCTCAACTGCGCGCTCGAGGCTGCGGATTGCATTTCCAGGAATGACATGCGTGAACCGACCTACCATTTCATAATTATTTTTCCACAAATAACTCAATTGATAGTTTTCACCCCAACCAGCGTAGATATAACGTTTTTCCCCATTTTCATTAATTGTAACAGGGTCCTCTGAAGTCCTCCTTAGAAATTCACTTGAAAAAGCTAAACCCTTATGCTTGTAAAGAATATCAAGCATTTGAGTTTCCATATTTCTTGGTTCAAATAAAAATTTTCCAAGCTGCCCGCCTGTACGGATTGCCTTTTTGTTCGACGAAATAGTACCGCCTATTGACAACTTTGGCTTGGGCTCTCGTGCCAGATCACCCTCAAAATAATCTCCACCATTTGTAAACTTTCCAAATGGCAATAATTCTACTCTTCCGGTATATGCAAGTCCATTATCAGACGTGTTGAAATTTCTACCCTCTCCTGAGGAAATGGCACCGCGAAATACATAATGAAGCTTTCTCAGCTGATTATTGTAATAAACCTGAGTTCCGAAATCTCGATCTATATTAAAAATCGAATTAACAAGAGATCGATCTGCCAATTGAAGATCTCCTGATGAATTCACCCGTTGACGATTACCTGGAAGCTTTGTTTGGCCTATTCCAATCGAAAAGTGTTTATTAACACTATATATAATCATAGCATCCCTGATCACATTTGGAAAGCCGGTATCATCATAATCCATGTCGCTACGCGTGAAAGCGAGCTGGATTAAATAATAAAGTTTTGGAGTATATATAAATCCATCGAATCTCAAACGTAGTCTACGTACTCTCGCCTCCACTTTATCAATAGACAAATCCTCATCACTCTTGGTTGTTAAAGCAGCACGATTCTGAAACCTGAAACGAATATTCAGCAAAAACATGCTATCAGGTGAAGTGATCCCTAATCCTTTACCAAAGGAAAAGTATGGAGAAGGACTGATTTGACCCTGTCCAAATACCTCTTGATTAACCACCCCTCCCAACAGGACTAAAAGGAAAACGAAAACTTTTTTCATTATTACCAAATTATGAATCGCAAGTTAAGTTCATGTTACCCCAATGTTAAGGCCAACCGTGTTAAGGATTCGTTAATAATCGCCAAAGGCCTAAAATCATCTAAAATTCATCGAATGCCTTATCTTTTGGTAACCCTTATCTTTGCTAAAAACAAAAAGTAATGAGGATTATATCCATCCTGATGGCGGTACTTCTTGCTGCCTGTAGTGCTAAAAACTCAGCAGATCTGATTCTTAAAGGAGGCCCCATTTATACCAATAACCCTGAGAAACCAACCGTAGAGGCAGTTGTGGTATCAGGGGATACAATCATGTTTGCAGGAACAATTTCTGAAGCATTAACATACCAGGGTAAGCAGACAAAGGTCATTGATCTCAAAGGTAAAATGATGACTCCGGGACTCATTGAAGGACATGGCCATATTATGGGACTCGGTTACAACGAGATGAATCTTGATTTGATGGGAATTAAAAACTTTGATGCCATCGTCGAAGAGGTAAGAAAAAAAGTATCAGCCTCGAAACCTGGAGAATGGATTGTTGGCAGAGGCTGGCATCAGGACAAGTGGGATTCCCGTCCATCTAAAATGATAAAAGGATTCCCAACCCATGATCTAATAACTGCCGCAGCACCGGATAATCCTGTTGTACTGAAGCACGCAAGTGGTCATAATATTTTGGTAAATCTGAAGGCAATGCAAATGGCTGGTATAAATGCTACGGCCACAGAAAAAATTGATGTGCCTGTTGGTGGTGAGATTATTCGGGATGAGCTTGGAAATCCGACCGGACTATTCAATGAAACTGCTGCTCAATTGATAACCGACGTAATGCCGGCTCCATCTGAGGAATCTGATCGCAAAGCACTTGAACTTGCAATTGCAGCATGCCATCGAAATGGTATCACCAGTTTTCAGTCTGCAGGGGAAGACCAAAAAGTAATCGACCTGATTGAAAAACTCAAGCGGGAAAATCTTCTTGGTGTACGGATGTATGTAATGCTTTCAGGCACTGACCGTGAGCTGGTCAACCAATATTTCAAATCAGGGCCACTGATTGATAAATGGTTGACCATTCGATCGATAAAACTCTATGGAGATGGTGCGCTGGGCTCAAGAGGAGCCTGGCTTCTCGAGCCCTATAGCGACAGAGCCAATCACTACGGTCAACCGAATATGATTATGGATTCTGTTTATTCCGTTTCCAAACGTGCACTCCAATCAGGACTTCAGGTTTGTACACATGCCATTGGCGACCGCGCAAATCGGGAAGTCCTCAATCAATATGAGAAAGCATTTAATGACAATCCCTCAGCGGCTAAAAATGCCAGATTTAGGATAGAACATGCACAACATCTGCATCCAGATGATATAGGCAGGTTCGCCAAGCTGGGCGTATTACCAGCTATGCAGGCAATCCACCTTTCTTCCGACAGGCCTTGGGCTATCGATAGATTGGGGCAACAGAGGATTATAGATGGTGCTTATGTTTGGAAAAAATTAATTGATTCCGGAGCCACCATAATAAACGGAAGTGATGTGCCTGTTGAACCCATTAATCCCATTGCATCATTTTATGCCAGCGTTACGAGAAAAACATTAAAAGGTGAGCCGGAAAATGGATATGAATCCGAACAAGTGATGACCAGAGAGCAGGCGCTAAGATCGTACACTATTGATGCAGCCTACGGAGCCTTTGAAGAAAAATTAAAAGGATCTATTCAAGTCGGTAAACTTGCTGATTTTACTGTGTTCTCTAAAGACCTCATGACAATATCAGAAAATGAAATTCTAACCACTGAAGTGGTTATGACTATAGTTGGAGGTAAAGTTTTTTTTGAAAAGAAATAATAATGGAAAAAAGAAAAATTCATCCTGAAGGACCTGAATTTTCCAGGCTTATAACCGGAGTATGGCGATGGGATCAAATAACAGATCAGCAAACAGAGGAGTTGATTGGACTTTCACTGGATCTTGGCATTTCCTCTTTTGATCATGCCGACATTTATGGAGACCATACCGTTGAAGAAAAATTTGGCCGCATCCTTCAACGTCAGCCAGGTTTGAGAAATCGTATGGAGCTAATTTCCAAGTGTGGAATAAAATTTCCATCTGCACACCGACCACAGAATAAATCACACATCTACGATACAACTTACAAACACATAGTCTGGTCGGCAGAGAACTCCTTAAAACAACTTCATACTGATCATCTGGATTTATTATTGATCCACCGACCAGATCCATTATCCAATCCTCAGGAGATAGCTGAAGCTTTTCAAAATCTCAGGCAGCAGGGAAAGGTTCTTTATTTTGGAGTTTCAAATTATTCCGGACCTCAATTCAGACTTTTGCAAAAGTATTGTCCGATGCCACTGGTAACCAATCAGGTGGAACTCTCATTGACAGCGTTTGATCCGATTTTTAATGGAGATATTGATGTGCTGATGGAACACAAGGCTTCGCCCATGGCTTGGTCCCCATTGGCAGGAGGCAAACTACTGGAGCATCAGACCAAGTTTCATGGCCTGGCTAACTTGAAAAATCAATCTGTTCCTCAACTTGCATTATCATGGTTGCTTCTTCATCCATCAAATGTTTTTCCAATACTTGGCACAACTCAGCCAAATCGATTGAAAGAATTGGCAAGGGTTATGGAAATGCCTTCAATGGATAAAGACACCTGGTTTGCTGTGCTCCAGGCTTCAAGAGGATATGATATACCTTAGTTTTCTGGACATTTATAAATATTTATTTAGGGGTATTTTGTGACACCTTCGTCAACTTATATCCACGGAATTAATCCTGGTGAACAAATTCGCTTGTCCATTCTTAATGAGCTGCTCAACCAACGTTGTCTGGAAAAAATCACTCTAAAGCCAGCTGCTCGGATATTGGATGTTGGCAGTGGACTTGGACTAATGACAGAATGCCTTTCTAAAAAATCTGGCCCGGGCGGCTATTGCCTGGGAATCGAGAGAGATGATGAACAAATTGAAAAGGCGCAGAAGCATCAAACCCCTGAATTAGAATTTCGAAAAGGGGATGCTTATCAATTGCCATTGAAGGAGGATGAGATTGGATCCTTTGATATTGTTTATTCCAGATTTTTACTCGAACATTTATCTGATCCAAAACGAGCT
>JBMSPY010000222.1:0-4362 GCA_049423005.1 Cyclobacteriaceae bacterium | reverse complement strand
GCGTCACTTTAGTTCCCTGAACCTCATAAAATCCAAAAGTAGACGATACAATCAAGGATTTATTTTGAGGTGGACCATAGGCAATCAGATTCCAACACTGGGTTAAAATGCCTTCAATTTTTTGAAACTGCTGCCTCTGTTCATTAAAATAAAACAAACCTTCTGCCGATCCTACGTAAAACGTATCGTTAACCCATTGTGCCGATAGAATGATTCCGCTTAGACCGTTTCCACGATTAAACAATCGGATAGGAGAGTTGTATTCAATAATTGAGAACCCATTATTGGTTACGATGAGGTTACCAGTTCGGTCAACCAAAAGTTGCAGTGACATATTGCTCAGTAACCCGGAATTTTCGTCCGCCTGCATAAGTTTTTTGCCCTGTGGAGATAGAATAACTACTCCACCGGATAGTGTTCCAATGGCCAGATCACCGGAAGGCAATTGGGTAGCACAGAAAATACCATCCCGCAACAGGTAATCCTCAACATCATTTCGAAAAGGCCTGAAGGTCAATTCGGGTGAGGTTGCCTTTGGATTAAACTCAACAATTCCTTTTCGCTGAAATCCAAGTAATATGCGGCTATCCGATATTGGAATCATCATCGATAACTGCTCAAATCGATAGGGCTCAGCTCCGGGTACATTGACTAGCTCGTCGTTAATGAGGCGCTGCAATCCGGATCCAAACGGGCTGATATAGAAGACACCATTTATCATGAAGCTCCTGTGGTAAGCGCTATTGGTTTTCCATGATTTTACAGTTGAACCAGTGATGCGAAAAGTCCGGAAGGAAGTCTGTACGTAAATAGATTCCGAAGTGACATGAAGCGACCATACGTCGGTAAAGTTTCGTTCGGCAGGGTCGATCAGATGGAGCATGGAAACAAACTGCAATGCGCCCTTTTCCGTTTTACTCAGGTAACCGAAATCGCCTTGAGCGCCGACATAGATTTTTCCATTTGGATCCATGGTAATGGTCCGAACAATGGTATTGTTGATGGGGATTGTCCGCCAGTGGTTTCCGTCGAAGGTCAGCAGGTTGAGATCGTTGCCGATGTAATAGATGCCTGCGGAATCCTGAACAATAGCCCAGTTTCGTGGCCTTGAGCTGAAGTCAACGGTCGTAAAGTTTCGTATGAACGGTGAGCCGATTAATTCCTGGGCAGACGAAAGCACCGGGTCGATGACCAGGCAGCTAAGAGTGAGAAGAGCGAATCTCAGGAAGTGACGGAACATAATTAGCGTAAGCTTAAAAGCACCTGACAGATTGTTTTAACTATCCAAGATCGTCATTTTTTTCGCAAATAAATACCATGAATCACTCGCTTGATCGCCATGGTTCAATCCTGAATTTCTTCAAACACGCCGAGAAGTTTGGTCTGCGGATCAAGGGAAACGGATAATGGTCTCTTTTCCATCGGAAAACTAAAACTAGATTCCGATTTGTCAACTGCTGCTTTTAAAATCTGAATGTTTTGATCTTCACTACGAATTCCAAATTCCAACGGAAAGGAAAAAGGAAGGGATTGCTTCTGTGAAACAGTGACTAAGAGTTCTTTTGTTTTAGGATCCCACTTCCATCTGGCTTTTATGTTGGGAAGACCATCGCGATTCAGCCATTGTTTAAAAAAGGCCATTAGATCCATACCCGAAGCCTGCTCCATTTCCTGGCGAAAATCATTGGTGGTGGCATTACCGTTAAAATACTTTTTGTAATACGAACGGATGCCTCTTTGGAAATTGACTTCACCAACCTTATGTCGCAGCATATGTAAAACCCAGGCGCCCTTTTGGTAGGTAAGGGCACTGGTTACCTTAGACATGTCGTTAAGATTGTTATGGACGATAGGAGAGTCTGGATTTTTGGAGAGATAGGAGATAATTTGTTCTCTTGACTTTATCAGGCCCCGAACAAATTCATCGTGACCGGCGCTGTGTTCTAGGTATACCAACGTAAAATAAGTCGCGAATCCTTCACTCAACCACACATCATCCCAATCAAATTCCGTTACTGCATTTCCAAACCATTGGTGGGCGATTTCATGGATCACGACATTGCGCCACCGGGGATCTTTTTTACCACTAACCGAGCTTTCGCTGTAAAGTATGGCAGAAGCAGCCTCCATTCCTCCGCTAACGCTATTGGACTGAATGTTGGCTAATCGTTCGTAGGCGTACGGACCAATGTAATCGGTATAGAATGCTAAGACGTCTTTGCTAGGCTCGGCAAAGTCAATAAAGCCAGCATCGCGATCCTTGGCATAAACCCATGTTTCGATGGATTTTCCTTCGAACTGGTCCACATACTGTACCGCGAATCGCGCAACGCCTAATACGTACAACCATGGCGCAATCGGTACGCCTTGTTTCCAATGTGTCAAACGCAAACCGTCGGATAAATCAGACTGTTCAACTTTTAATCCATTGGAGACAACTTGATAATGATTGGGTGCCGTTACGATAAATTCACTGGTGGCTTTATCGTAAGGATGATCGATAACGGCGAGCCAATGTCTGGCCTGGTCTGGCCAATTGTCACTAAAAAAGGTACGCTCACCGTATTTGTTATTCGCAATTTTTAATCCACTGGAAGGAATTCCGGAGTAGGTGATGACAAACCGACGGTCTTCATTGACCGCAGGTGCAGGTGAAAGTGGAATGGTTAGAACATTATTCGAATGGTTAAACGCAACAGATTCACCATTACGAGTAATGCTGCTAACCTGCATTCCTTTTCCGGGGGCTACAGAGTGAATCGCAGAGGCGGTGGTATTCAGGTTCATCAGATCCAGCCGGAGCGCATTCACTCCGGGTCCCTTAAACCGCACATCCATGGTTAGGGTGACGGAAATGACATCGGTTTGATCGGAGAGCTTTATGGCAAAAGCGTAATGGAGCGCATCGATTGCGGTATTTTTAGGATACGTATCGGCGAGTAGGGGAGCACTAAAAAAAAGTAGTGCGGGTAGGAGAAGATTTTTAAGCATAAACTTTGGTCTGAAGTTCTTATCCGCGAACAAGTAGGTTTTATTTTGGTTTTTGGAGCGGGGGACGAAACTGAATCAGTCCATTTTCAGTGATGGTCCGCTCCACATCTTCCAGTTTAGAAGGCACAAAAGCACTTAGGTTTTCAACGCCTGAAGCTGTCACGACGGCTACATCTTCTATACGGATGTAAAGTCGTTCCTCGGGAATCCAAATCATAGGATCAATGGTAAAAACCATTCCTGGTTGCAAGGGCAAGCCATGGACACGACCAACATCATGAACGGCCATACCAACAGGATGCTGAAAGTGACCACGGAATTTCAAGCCTTCCTGAACAGCTTTTACGTGAGCCGGATTATCAAATTTTTTATCTGACAGATAGTGTTTCATATCGGCAGCCGCCTGATCGAGAACCTCATTAGAAGTTACACCTGGCTTGATGTATTTAAACAATGCATCGCGGTAGGCGACAATGTAGTTGTAGAGTTCTCTTTGTGCTTTTGAAAATTTTCCATTGACAGGCCAGATCCTAGTAACGTCGCTGGTATAATAATGATAGTCGGGGGCGTAATCCATAAGCACCATATCACCATCGTTCAAAGCATCCGTTTTATGGAAGTAATGCCCCATATACGCATTCGTTCCGCCAGCCACTATTGAGGCATATCCATCACCACGCGCACCATTCAGGTGAAAGACGTATTTGGCTGCCGCATCGAGTTGGTATTCATAAACACCAGGAGCAGTTGAACGCATAGCTTCAATGATCCCCTGTCCAGCCAATAGCGTAGCGTGGCGAATGAGTTCAATTTCCTTGGGGCTTTTGATTAATCGCATGGCATCCAGGATCGGGGATAGGTCACGGATTTCAAATTGGGGGAATCGGTTTTTTATCAGTGCTACGAATACTGCTTCGCGGGATGGCTGTCCGTCCCATGGGTCGGCGGCTGCGCGGGCTTGTCCGGCGAGCAGTTCATCACGGCTGTCGTTTCCTGTTTCAGCTGGACTTAAAGGGGTATAAAGCGTTAGTGCAGGAAGCTTGATCAGGTTTGCGCCAACAAGGTCTGCTGAAAGTGATTCAAGGCTTCGGATGTTTTCAATTCCAGTAAGGTTTTTAATAAGATCTGCGTCTTCAGCCGAAAGCACTTTCCCTTCACCGGCTTCCCGGCTTTCATCGCGGTGCGGCAGGTACAAGGTTGTTGTACGATTTTTTCCATTTATGAGCAGGTATGCGTGGGCAGATTCAATACCGGACAGGTAGTAAAATTCATTGGATTGCCTGAAGACGCTGAAGCCTGCGAGACCTCGCGCGCCCTGAATTATGGCGATGGCATTGTTACCGATTTCCTCCATTACCTTGGTTCGTCTTG
>JBMSPY010000221.1:0-4365 GCA_049423005.1 Cyclobacteriaceae bacterium | reverse complement strand
GGATTTAAATGGACGACCCGTACTCTGGTAATTATAATAGATAGGAATCTGCCCTCCGAAGACCATGGTCACAACGTTTACTGCAGTACCATTAGCCATATCCGGGGTTATTTTAAACTCACGGCGGTAGTCTATAGCTCTTTTTCCCATCCAGGAATTAAATACAGCACGAATGGCAATCTCGAGTTGCTCATAAGCATTTGATGGAAACGGCTTGCCTGTTTCCTCCTGTACAATTCGCAAATAATCCTGGCAAAGCAATTGAAGTTGCGCGGTTGTAAGCAACGTTTCCGATTTTACACTGGCCTTAAGCAAGGCCAGTTCCATAGCCCGATCAAATTTTTCATCCGAAATATTCAAAGCGATTTTACCGAAAAGCTGTACCAGTCGACGAAAAGCGTCATAAGCAAATCGTTCATTGGAGGTTTGAGAAATCAAGCCTTTAAGCGTTAGTTCACTGAGGCCCAAATTCAAAATGGTATCCATCATTCCAGGCATCGAAAGTGCCGATCCTGACCGAACAGAAACCAGTAATGGATGATTCGGATCCCCAAATCGTTTTCCGGTGGACTGCTCCAATTCAAAAATTTTTGCCCGTACCTGATCCATTAATCCTTCTGGTAATTGTCGGCCGGGATCAGCCAAAAAAGAAAGACAGGCTTCTGTTGTAATCACAAACCCGGGCGGAACATTGATTCCCATCCGGGTCATGGCACATAGATTTGCACCTTTTCCACCAAGTAATTGCTTATTAGAGGGATCACCATCCTTAAAGGAGTAAACAAATGTTTTCAGATTAGAGAATTTGGCATCTGTAACTTCTGAATGTTCAGCAGAAAGGGATTGAGCTAACATGGTAATAAAATTGAAAACCTGAAATTCCCCTAAAGAGCACGCAGAGGTAATGATTGAAATCACATCAACGACTAATCCTTATCAATACCATCAGCACGAGGTTGATACTTGAGAACTACTCAGGCAAGATCAATACATGTTTTGAAGACGATTGGATCAAACGCTCAGCGAGCGGTGGTTTTATCCAGCGCATGGGAATGCCTGAGCGCTGCATAGAAACAACAATGAGATCTACCGGATCGTTATCAAGATAGGACCGAATACCTGTTTCCTCATCATTTGATTCCACAATAGATCGGGTAATTTTTGAATTTCCTGATGGCTGAAAATAGGTTTCCATCAAATCCATCGCTTGTTCCTCCCGAATCAGATGGTAAAAAAGATTTATAAAAAGAAAATGAACCTCAGCCTGACACAAATTTGCGAAATCGAACAGGGTATTTATAGCCTGGTGCAAATCACCACGAAAAGATGAAGCAAATAAGATTTTTTTAAAATGAATCTCCGCACCGCCAAGCGACTTGACAACCAGTACTGGAACCTTTGCTGCCCGAACCACTCTGCGGGTATTGGAACCAATGATGTAATCCTTAAAACCACTTTGCCCATGCGAACCCATAACTATAAAATCAATGCCGTAGGGTTCCGGGTATTTCTCAATTTCCTCCAGGCCGTAATCCTCAACAAAAATGGTATGAATACTGAGACCATTCTTCTCCAAACGATCGGCTATCCCAAAAAGTTTATTTCGACTGGACCGAATCTTTTCTTCATCTGCATTATCCGTAGAAGGAACCGGATTCATGATACGTTCCAAATGCATTAAAAAGATTTCTGCACCTGATTTTTTAGCTAACCACACCGCTACGGATAAGGCATCGTCTGAATGAGAGGAGAAGTCTGTAGGAACTAAAATTTTTTTCATTCTAAGGTAACAACAAGCCAGTGATTCAGCTGCTACAAGATTGATACGAATACTTTTGATGGAAATAAAATTCATCAATGTGCAATATGATTTTTATCAATTACGTTTAACTCCATGGATCAGATCAGCCGCAAATAATTTTGTGAACTTGCCTGATAAAAATCATGAAGATGACAAAATCAGAAATTCGATTCCTTGAAGGACCCCAGTCAAGATGGAGCGAATTCACCTTTACGCTTAAAACCATGATGGATTTCATACGTGGTTTCCGGGCGCTACATTTTGCCGGACCATGTGTTACCATTTTCGGGTCTGCACGCTTTAAGGAGGACCACCCGGATTACATCAAGGCTCGGGAGATCGGTGCCGAAATGGCGAAACTTGGATTCACGGTTATGACTGGAGGGGGGCCCGGAATTATGGAAGCCGCTAACCGCGGAGCAAAAGATGTGGGCGGCCGATCAATCGGATGCAACATCGTTCTTCCGATGGAACAATACGCAAACCCCTATTTAGATCATTGGGTAAATATTCGCTACTTCTTTGTCCGCAAAACCCTTTTAATTAAATATTCCTACGCCTTCATCGTTATGCCCGGAGGTTTTGGTACGCTGGATGAATTTTTTGAGGCCATCACCCTCATTCAAACTGGAAAGATCAGTCGGTTTCCCATCGTTCTCTTTGATAAAGAATTTCATTCCGCATTAATGGAACATGTTCATAAAATGAGAATTGAAAAAGCCATATCTGAATCTGACCTGGATTTATTCATCTATACCGATTCAGTGGAAGAGGCTACTCAGTTCATCCGGAAAAAAGCCATCGAGGATTTTGGATTGACCTACCGAAAACCAAAACCAAGTCCATTTCTTTTGGAGAGAATTTTCAACGGCAGGTCTTAAGTCCAATCTACAACCATGCCTTCCAATCCATATTTTTTAGTTGATGCACACCTAGACCTTTCCATGAATGCCATGGATTGGAACCGTGATTTGCGAAAACCACTTTCAGAAATTCGGGACCGGGAAAAAGACATGAAGGATTTTCCAGATCGAGGTAACAATGTTGTCAACTTTGAGGAGCTTAGAAAGGGAAATGTTGGATTAGTGGTAGCCACTCAAATCGCCCGATATGTTGCTCCCGATAATCCGCTTCCCGGCTGGCATTCACCAGAACAAGCATGGGCCCATACACAGGCTCAATTGGCATGGTATCAGGAAATGGAAAAAGTCGGGGAACTTAGGCCAATCACCAATCGGGTAGAGTTGGATAATCATCTGAACCAATTTCCAGCTGATCCACAGAAAACAATAGGATATATTCTTTCCCTGGAAGGCGCTGACTCGATCGTAGATATTCGTTACGTCGAAAAGGCTTGGAGCTACGGACTTCGCGCCATCGGTCCTGCGCATTACGGGCCGGGACGCTATGCACAAGGAACAAATGCAACCGGCGGAATTGGAAAAGCAGGAAGAGAATTGTTAAAAGAAATGGAGCACCTGAACATCATACTTGATGCTACGCATTTGTGTGATGACAGCTTCTGGGAGGCCCTTGATAACTTTAATGGGCCAGTTTGGGCCAGTCACCACAATTGCAGAAGTCTGGTAGATCATAATCGCCAGCTTTCAGACGACCAGATCAAAGAACTCATTCGTAGAGGAGCTGTAATTGGTACTGTTCTGGATGCATGGATGATGGTTCCCAACTGGATAAAGGGAACCAGTACACCTCAAGGGATGAATTGTAGTTTGGAGCGGGCTATAGATCATATCGATCACATCTGTCAAATTGCAGGTAATGCCAACCACGTAGCCATAGGCTCTGATCTTGACGGAGGATTTGGGAAAGAACAGTGTCCTTGGGATATCGAAACCATTGCTGACCTTCAGAATTTTCCAAAGCTTCTTAAAAACCGCGGTTATAGCGAATCAGATGTAATCCAGTTTACCAGTGAAAACTGGATTCAATTTTTAAGAAGGGTTTGGAAATAGCCCGAGGAGGGCAAAAAATTTCCGACTACCCTGTCGATTTCCTAAATTTCCCATTCGATGAACAGGGGATTCTTACTTCTCTTTATTCTTATTCTTCCCGCCTGGGTTTTTGCAGGCGATTCCATCCGTTTTTATCAATGGCTCCGCAAGGATCTTGCTTACATTCAATTTCATAACCGATCAGCAGTCCAAAACCTAACAACAAACTGGAAAGAGGGATCACGTTATGTGGTTGCCCATTTTGGAGACTCTCATGTGCAACCCGATATCATCACTTCCGAATTACGAAAAGCCATCCAGCTGTATAAAGGAGATGGAGGACGTGGAATGGTTTTTCCTTATACTGCTGCACGAACGCATCCGGCCTTTGATTATAGCACCCGCTATACCGGAATCTGGATGTATGCACGGAATACTGACCCTAGACCCCGTTTACCTTTAGGTGCCACTGGTGTAACCATACGCACCACAGACCCTTCAGCCACTTTCACCATCAACTTTCGGAATGGCCTCTCCGATAAGAACAAGAAATTACTGGTGTATTGTCGTCGAGCGGCAGAAAGTTTTGACCTTGAATTACGAACGACTAAT
>JBMSPY010000220.1:0-4386 GCA_049423005.1 Cyclobacteriaceae bacterium | reverse complement strand
CGCGACCGCCAGAATTTTAGGACTTAGCCTACCGGTAATACTGATGGTACTAAAATCGACTTCTGAAAAATACAAGGATGCGAAATCCCTGGCTTGGGCCTCATCGATCACATAAAAACCACCCCAAGGTTTTTCCAAAGCCCGATCGACAATGCGAAAACCATTAACAGTTAAATGATCCTCAATTTTTGAAAAGATCTCCTCCCTTGTTCCGGAAAGATCGATAACAGGCAATTTCATGAATCCTAGTTTACAATTTTATTGGGCTGATAGGAAAACCGGAAAAGTTTTGCCGGTTTGCTCAAACCTTCGGTGGTTAAAAAAAGTGTACCATCCGAAAGGAAACAAATTCCTTCTGGCTGAGGATATAGCTTTTTCGTTAATTTTTTTGAAGTTCTGCCGTCGCCACTCGGATCGGTCACCAATAAAATCCGGCTGATGGAGGATATCACAAACCACTCGCCGGTAATCGGATGAACGGCCATTCCACTAGCACGTAAATTTTTTCCTTTCACCACAACTTTCGGAGCAGCTTTAGGATCAACCAAGGCAACTGCATCGTTGAAAAAATCCATTTTTTTAAGGTCAAAGCCGTAAACCGGAGCCTTACCTTTTCGCCCTTCACCGTCCTTAACCAATAATAACAAACGATGATTTAATGTATCCGCAGCCAATGATTCGAATTCAAGACCGTCCTTGAATTTTTTTTTGGGTTTATAGGTTTGATAGGTTAGAGAATCGGCTGCATAGTCCGGTATGTGGTACAGATTGCCATTACTCTTCAGTATAAAAACGCCACGGCCAACAACGGCTAAATCTTCATAGTCACCTCCTTTGTGAAAAGGTTTCCTAGCAACGATCTGACCTTCCTGATCAATAAAGTACAATTCACCATGTTCATCATGGACCGCAAGTAAGTGTCGGCCATCTGCTGTGGCAGAGATTCCGGAAACCTCATGCAATTCCTCCGCCAGCTCATACGTCTGAGGTGCAGATAAATCATAAGGAATTGATATAGGCTCCTTATCGGCTTCACTTCCGCAGCCCAGAAGAATTACAATAAGAGCAACACCTAGGAAATTTAGAACCAAAAATCTTCCAGTTTTCACAGAAAAGCAGTCAGAATAATACTTTCAATTATTTGGTACGACAAGCATCTGTAATGCTAGTCTTGAACTTGGTATTATCTCTCATAGTGGTGAAAAAATCGGTCATAAATTTAGTCATGCCAGCATACTCCTTCGGATCGAATAAGGATTGGTTGGCTTCAATGGCTCCCATAATAGCCTTTTCATTAGCAATGTATTCCTGGCGGATGGCTTGCATCAATGGATCAGGACGACAAAAACCCCTGAACAACCGCTCTTTAACACTCGCAATGCCTAAGGTCTCATTCACCTCTGCATAAGGCGCATCCACAAAACCAGCCATATCAAAATCATAAGTAAGGGGAATCAACTTCTTAGTTGAATTAAGTTGAATCAATTTGGCATTATGACCAAAAGCCGTCGACCAATCGGTATTCCCAATCATATATTGGAAAATATCATGACGAACCGACATACTATCAGCCAACATCAAAGGATTAATTTTTCTCTCCACAACCTCTCCGTTATGACGCTTTGCCACAACATCATCATCTTCAATAAAAAATCCAGGGACGGCTATATTAGCCATCTTCTTGTTGCTAAGGTCTGTAAAACTAATGTTGACCAGACGGGTATTAAACGTATACTTCGTGATCGGCTCATACATCTGATAACACACGTACTCTCTGTAAATAAGATTGCCCTCCTTAGCTGACTTACATGGCAATACAAGCTTTAAACTCTTATTACCTTCAAATACAGTGCCCTTAGCGTCATCTTTTTTAATCTTCACCCGCAGCGGAGGAAAATAACAATTGGCCCTGCGGAAATTGCCACGGGCACGGATATCGACTTTAATGGAATCCCAGGTGTCGCCATTTTTAAAGTGCAGTACAGAGGCGGTGTAAACCGTATCCACCTTGATGGCCTTCACATCTTTAACCGAAAAACGAAGTTTGATATCCAGGGGCTTTTCCTCACTAAAAAGTGGAGTAAGATCATTCTTCTGAGCCTGTAGAGTACCCAGCGAACAAATTAAAAACGCAACAATGGCAAGGTTTTTCATATGGTTTAGGTTAGGGTAGCGTTCGAAAAGAAATCAAGTTAGCCTTTTAGCAGTTACTTTTCAACCGCTAATTCAATCAATAAAATAGACCCAAATACCCTCTAAGTACATTAATTAGAGCTTTTCAGCCGGTAAGCTACAGTTGGCTTGCGGTTCACTCCTACAAGTAAAACTGGTTCAGGAATATGAACCATGGACAATGAACGTACTTGACCCATAATGGAAAGACCCGTCACGGAAGGAGGCAGAACATCAAGCTTTCTATCCTTTGAAGAAGACAGAATCATCCCTCTGCCGGCATCATAATTTCCTGTTGATACATCAAAGCTGTGATCGTTTCCAGTAACCAGCAACTCCTTAACACCATCCCGGTCGAAGTCGAAGAATAAAGTTCTGGTAAGTGGAGTATTCTGAAGCACTGTGGGCAACTCCTGCATAATCAACTTACCCTTTTGATTCCAAAGGATAACACTTTTTGTAAAGTTGGCGTATCGAACCTTATTTCTATTAATGGTATCGGTTTGATAAATGCCTGACATTGGGGTGTAGCTGAAGGTTGTGTAGCTGGTAAATAATTTTCGGAAGAAAGGAGACTGAGCAAATAATTCATCCATATAGTTGATCGGGTATTCCTGCATTACTCCCTCTTTATCCTTCCAAAAAGAGGTACACACCGGATCTACAACTCCATTTTTATCCAGATCCACACCATAAACAGAGAATGGAAACTGCTCCGAAATTGTAAATCGATGATTGTCACCCAAGTTGCCTAAAATAATATCCTCCGAACCATCTTGATCCAAGTCGGCAATGGTAACAGACTCCCAAAAACCATGAGCCTTGGACCACTCAGGACGCTCGGCAAGGGCAAAACCTCTTCCTTCCTGATTTCTAAGCCAAGCTGGTGTATTCAATTCCCTTGCCACGATCACATCTTTCCAGCCATCTGCATCCACATCTGTAAAGGCAGCGTCTGTAACCATATCCAAAGGGAAACTTACTGGCTTAAATGTAACACCTTCATTAATCAACAACCAGGAGGAGCCAGCAAACGGGAAATTTCGGCGCTCGACACGTTGACCAATAAAGAGGTCAAGGTCTCCATCTTTATCGAAATCATCACTGCGCACTACGGACCCAACAAAAGAAGGAAGCGGTAAGTCTTCGCGCGTAAACCGACCATTAGTATTTCGGTAAAACGAATGGATGTACTTTGACGCATCCTCCTGACTGTAACCTCCGGAAATTTCAACAATATCGTTATCACCATCCTTGTCCAAATCAGCTATGAGCAAATCGGCAACCTGAGTGATGCGCTCGCCCGACCAGCCCGAAATGTTGGTGTTTACAAAACCACCGTTCTTAAGCGCAAAACCTTCTGAAGGATAGCCGAATCCTGCAGCAACCAAAATCTCTTCTTTTCCATCACCATCAAGATCGCCAGATCTCATTACAGGGCCAACCATGGAAAATTTGTGCTGAATAACAGCCTGACCTTGAAAAAAATCCACGTAATCCGTTTCATTGTGCTGATAATTGATCACGTCATCTGTCTTTGAAAAGATTGGTGCAATCGTATTCTTAAAACGAGCCAACTTCTTTTCTTGTGCCTGGTCAAGGTTAGCAGTCACCACACCATTCACTTTTGGATTACGAAGAACTAGTGTCTTTCCGGGATGAGGCCATGTAATCCGAATAGAATCAACTGAAGTAACTGAACCCAACCCAAAGTGAAGTATCGGCTCCACTGAAGAAATGTAACCGCGTGAAAGATGCTTTTCCAGAAACTGGTAGGAACCTCCGGACCATACTTCCGCAAAAGCACCAATGGCCTCAGGGTTCGATCCTTCTCCTTTAATATCCAGGCGAATCCAATTCGAATCCTTTGATTCGCCATCAAGAGTATGATTTTTATAAATAAAGGCCGGATCGTTAATATTATTCACAACATAATCTAGATCGCCATCATTATCCAGATCAGTAAAGGATGCACCATTGGAGAAAGAAGGGATTTTCATTCCCCTCTTTTCGGTAACATTTTCAAATTCTAGCGAACCCTTATTCTCAAAAGCATAATTTGAAACCTTAACAATAGGAATACGAGCAAGCAACTGTTCTTCCGTAATGAGCGATCCAAAATACTCAGCCTTATAATTGGTAAAATCCTTGTCCGTCAGATCCATGGGAAATCCATTGGTTACCAATAGATCTTTATCCCCATCATTATCGTAA
>JBMSPY010000219.1:0-4388 GCA_049423005.1 Cyclobacteriaceae bacterium | reverse complement strand
TGATAAAAATTTCCTGATGGCGAATCCCGATGCCTATGTTGATTTTAACATCCCGTGGAATTTAAGGTTGAACTACAGTTTTACCTATTCAAAACTTGGATACGAGAAATCAAAGATCATTCAGACCATCCGAATCAACGGTGATGTAAGTCTTTCAGAAAAGTGGAAGATCCAATACAATACTGGCTATGACCTGGATAAAAAAGAATTCACACAGACCAATATTTCCTTCACCCGCGATTTGCATTGCTGGACCATGAGTTTGAACTGGGTTCCATTTGGAAGGATGCAGTATTACAGTTTTAACATTGGCGTAAAATCAAGTCTTCTCCAGGACCTTAAGATCAGCCGTCAACGCTCCTTCTTTGATACAGCAGGGAGATTTTGATTAATACTTTGATCGAATGAAGCAACCAGCCACCCGTGCAGTTACAGGAGCAGGCTTTTGACCATTTAAAACTGCATGTATTGCATCTAACAAATAATTTTTATCTGCATCCTCCGAAACCTGAGGATTATCATCCAGTGGGCCACGGTAACTGACTTGCAACCCTCCGTTCGATTTTTGAAGAAGAAAAACCTCTGACGTTCTTTTTCCGCCTAATGCCCGCAACACCGATTGGTCAGCATCATGCAGGTAGGGCACAGCTGCTCCCCACTCATTAGCCTGTTTTTTTATTTCTTCTGGAGTATCCTCAGCTGAAACGTTCACAAAATAGAAACGAATCTTTCCTGAAAAATCAGCAGCATATTTGTGCATGCGCTCCAGGTAATGATCCTCCTACGGACAGCGGGTATCGGTAAAAAAAACGACCACACCCTCAATACCCTCTGCTTGAAGAGAAACATATTTCCCATCCATTCCAATGGCCTGGAGAGGTTCTCGGATAATCTGTGCTGTAGCCAAACCGGCATGCAGAAGAATAACTATCAATAGGTAAAATCTCATTCCTGTTCAGCCATTTTTGTTGTAGTGAGTACAAATAGTGGTCCCGCAAGATACTCAAGCTCTACGCGCCAACGAACATCCGAAGTGATGATGTGACCGATGATGGAGCCTGAGACATTTAATTCAAAAGGATCTAACAATAAATTTTCAGAAAAACTAAGATTGCGTTTGCCATAAATTTTATAGAGTGCCTCCTTTGCACTCCAGTACACACACAGTTTTTGTGGATCGGCTGCAGCATCTTTCTTTTCCAAGTCGGTAAGCACACGAGGGATGATCTGAACCATTTTCGGGCGAGGAATCTCCAGGTCAATACCAACAGGTATTTGCGTATGGATTTGAGCAGCAACAAATGGAAAAGCATTGGAAAGTGAAATGTAAACATCCGAACCTATTGGATGCGGCTTACCAAACTCATCTTTGGTCAGGCCGTTGTACGAAAGGCCTGCCTCTCTGAACATGTACCTTAACAGATAACGACCTCCCAACCATTCTAATCGTTTCCTTGGAAAAACGATCATTTCAGGACACTGATCTGCCTGAGGCAACTCATTGGCGAGAAATTCAGGCTCCTCCTCTACCCTCCAAACGGCCCATCCGGAACCTGGTCCGGACCAATGTATTTCGTGCAACGGCATGGTTAAATATACTTTTACATCGAATTTTGCCAAAACTCATTTTGTGTCTGAACCACTAAAAAAAAGACCATTGGCCATAAAGCTATTCCAGTTTCAGGGCCACCAGGACAGTATTTATCATTTAGTCTCGGCTGAAGACGGCAAAAGTTTTTTTTCAGCAGGCGGTGATGGTATGATTGTAAGATGGTCACTGGATGAGCCTGATCAGGGCAAACTGGTGGCTAAAGTGGAGGGTTCGGTCTATGCCATGTGCTTTGACCCCAAATCGGGTACTCTGCTCATTGGCCAAAATAATGAGGGTATTCACGCAGTTGATGTCGAAAGAAAGGAAAGAATCAGGTCTATCGGACTTGGGCCTACAGCCTTATTTTCCATCCTCAAAGTTGAGGATCATATTTATGTTGGGTCTGGGGAAGGGGATTTGATCAAATTGGCTTATTCCAATTTTAGCATTTTAGGACGCATCAAATTTTCTACAAAGAGTTTAAGAACCATTGCTAGAGAACCCAAATCGGGAAATTTGGCGTTAGGATTTAGTGACCAGTGGATTCGGTATGTTGATCCGGGTACGATGGAGGTAATCCATGAATGGGAGGCTCATCGACACTCTGTTTTTACCTTGGCGTTTAGTCCAGATGGCGAGCATTTAGTAAGCGGCTCACGCGACGCCCGGATTTGCCGATGGAGGACTGGCGGTAACTTTGAACCAACCGGAACGGTAGCCGCTCATTTGTTTGCCATCAACCACATCTCCTTTAGCCCTGATGGAGAACATTTTCTAACTTGTAGCATGGATAAAACCATTAAGATCTGGTCCACAGCCGATCTTTCCCTACTGAGGGTACTGGATAAGGCCCGACACGCAGGTCACGGAAATTCAGTGAACCGGCTTTTGTGGTTGAATGATGATACCTTTGTGAGTGCCGGAGATGACCGGATTGTATCTGTATGGAAGTTTGACCGAAACCCTACCCATTAAACGAGGCCACATGAAGATCACACCGTTAGAAATCAGACAAAAGACATTTGAAAAAAATCTGAGAGGTTACGATAAAGATGAGGTCAATGCCTTTTTGGGCACGATGTCACAGGAGTGGGAGAAAATGCTCGACGAATTGAAGGAGGCCCGGATGAAACTGGAGTCTGCGGAGCGTGAAGTGGCCAAGCTTAGGGAAGTTGAGAGTACCCTCTACAAAACATTAAAAACAGCAGAAGATACCGGCAATAACCTGATTGAGCAGGCCAACAAAGCTGCGGAGCTTCAACTTCGCGAATCACAACTACAGGCAGAGGGCTTACTCTATGAGGCGCGCACAAAATCAAAAGAGATTGTAGAGGAAGCGGAAGTAAAATCCCAGCAGATACTCGATGAAATTGAAGGTCGGGTAAAAGAACTGATTCAGGAGTTCAGAAGTCTCATGATTCATAAGGATAATTTTTCATCTGATTTAGGACGAATTGCTGCTGAGTTACAGGATCGTGCAGAGCGGGTGAAAAAGCTAAATGAGGGTTTCAATCCTGAAAGCTACCTGGCGAAAGCAAAGAAAGAATTATTTTTTTCAGAGCCTGTTCGAGAACCTCAGAGACCAGCAAACACAGGCGCACCGGAAAAAAAGCCGGAAGCTCCAGCTATACCGAAAAAGGAAAGCGGATCGTTTTTTGATCAGATCGGATAGGTATGCGAATCAGCCTTGAGGAGCTTACTTTTAAGGCCTATCATGGATTATATCCCGAGGAGAAAGTTAGCGGCAATACCTTTATGGTCACAGTCCATATAGATGTATCAACGGACTTTGAATTCTCAGATGACGAATTAGAACACTCGATTGACTACACGAAAGTTTATCAGTTGATTAAAGTTGAGATGGAGCAGCCTCGGGGACTCTTGGAGGCAGTCGCCAGTATTATCTCTAAAAAAATAATAAATCAATTTCCATTAGCCCAATCGGTAGTGGTTTCTGTTTCAAAAATGAATCCACCAATTGGAGGTCCATGCGCTAAAACAACCGTAACCGTAACCGCGCAACGGGAAGCTGGAAATTAAAAAAAAGGGGTCCAAAAATGGACCCCTTTTTTTTTAATCAGATCGACAATTTATTAGAAGATATAGCGGAGACCCAACTGAGCCTGCCATACGTCAAATACAGAGGAATTTCTGGAGTATGTATCCTTGATCAGTACGTTAGTACCATCTGGCTCACGCTGTGTAGCAAGCTTGAAAACAGGCTCACCATTTGCGTTAAGCGACTGATACTGCAGTACTGCAGGATTGGTCGCGCGCTGTGATACCCGCCACTTGTTGCTCAGCATGTTTCCATAGTTCATGATATCGAAACGAACCTGAATGGTATTCTTATAGCCTTTAACCTTCACGGCAAAATCCTGTGCAATGGAGAAGTCAAAACGATGTAGGTAAGGCAGAGTCAAGGCATTGCGCTCAGCATAATTAAGTGCGCGACCAGACAGATATGGATCTTGATCGATATACTTCTGATAAGCCTCCTGCTGTTGAGCTTCAGTGTAGGTTACGGAGCTAGTCGTACCATTTACAGTCGAACTAACAGCATTATTTGCGAAGCGCACCTGTGACGCATCTAAAGGCACATACATTAACTCATTGTCACGTACGCGATCACCGTTGAGGTCACCAGCAACAAAGTAGGAGAAGGGATTGCTCTGCTGACCAATATAACCCAGAGTCAGTGTAGTTGCGCCGCCGAACTTATCACCATACTCGATACGATAACCAGCCAATCCAACAAAGCGGTTAGGAATGTTGTTATCCGATAGCGTGAGTTCAA
>JBMSPY010000218.1:0-4403 GCA_049423005.1 Cyclobacteriaceae bacterium | reverse complement strand
TCTGCAGTCGAGGCGGAGGTATATGCCATGTCGTCTTTCTTTACGGCCTTTGTTGTGTGGACCATGCTGAAATGGGAAACCATTGAAGATGAAGGCAGGGCCAACCGTTGGCTGATTCTTATTTTTTACATGATGGGCCTATCTATCGGAGTTCACATGTTGAACCTCGTGGCCATTCCTGCCTTGGCCCTCATCTACTACTTTAAAAAATACAAGCCCACAGCCACCGGAATCATCTTTACACTGGCGCTCGGTGGATTTATGGTGGTTCTGATTTCAGAGATTATTGTTCCCGGTTTACCAGGACTGGCCGGAAGTTTTGAGTTGTTCTTTGTTAACAACCTCGGAATGTTTTTTGGCTCCGGAGCACTTGTTTTTTTAGTGTTGATGACTGCCGCTCTTTTCTTTGGCATTCGGTATTCTCACAATGCAGCCAAACCGCTTCTGAATACCCTGCTGCTATCAACTGCCTTCATCCTGATTGGATACGCCAGTTACGGAACGATCATCATTCGTTCCAACTACAATACGCCCATCAATGAAAATGCACCCAAGGACGTCATGTCTTTTGTACGGTATTTGAAGCGTGAACAGTACGGCAGCCGCCCGCTCGTGCATGGCCAGTACTTCACCTCGCAACTCATTGACTTCAAAGAAGGGGGCTTCAACTACAAGAAAGGTCCTGATAAATACGAGCCCGCAGACAAAAAAATGGAATATGTCTACGATGATGAACATCTCCTTCCACGCATGTGGAACAGCGATTATGCTCAGTCGTATATGGATATTATGGATCTGAGGGAGGGTGAAAAACCTTCCTTTAGTCAAAATATGGCCTACATGTTCAAGCATCAGATCGGAACCATGTACGGCCGTTACTTCATGTGGAATTTTGCAGGCCGCGAAAGCGACGAGCCAGGCGCCAATTGGTTACGACCAAATCAGTGGAATGAAGAGCTTCCTGAAATTCTTGCTGAAAACCGCGGTAGAAATAATTTCTTCATGATCCCCTTCTTTTTGGGTTTACTCGGAATGTATTTCCAGGCTGTCAAGGATTCAAAAAACTTTTCTGTAGTCGGCTTGTTATTTGTAATGCTCGGAGTAGCCATTGTGGTTTACCTGAATTCTCCACCTGAAGAGCCACGCGAACGCGATTATATTTATGCTGGATCCTATTATGCATTTTGCTTTTGGATAGGCTTTGCCGTAATCGGTTTGTCCGATACTCTTCAAAAGCTTTTCAAGAACCATAAACTTTCTGCTGTATTGGCCACGGTGCTCTGTTTTACCGCTCCGGCCATCATGGCAAAAGAAGGATGGGATGATCACGACCGCTCCAATCGATTGTTCTCCGTTGATTCAGCAAAAAATTATCTGAACAGCTGCGCGCCGAATGCCATTTTATTTACTGGTGGCGATAACGACACCTTCCCGCTGTGGTATGCTCAGGATGTTGAAAATGTGAGAACGGACGTTCGGGTTTTGGTATTGAGCTATTACAATACAGACTGGTACATCGAACAGTCCATGCAGAAATACTACGAATCCAATGCGCTGCCGTATACACTTCCTTTAGAAAAATATACACAAGGAGGACCTAACGACTACTTGCGTTACCAGAACCTGAACATTCCTACATTCGATTTAAAGGAGTTTCTCAGTATTCTGCGCACCTCCAATAAGTTGGAAATCGAAGGCACCAGTATCATTCCTAGTAAAGTGCTGACACTTCAGGTAGACAAAGAAGCCGTGTTGGCCAGTGGCATCATTCCGAAAGGCATGGAAAATCTTGTCGTTGATCAAATGGAGTTCAAAATCAAGGGAAATTCACTAGAGAAAAAAGATCTGGCTATCCTGGATCTTATCGCTTCGTCTAACTGGACCCGTCCGATGTATTTTAATTACACTTCCCTCTCGCAATTAAAATTTGACTTGTCTCCATACATTATAATGGAAGGAAATGCATTTAGAGTTCTCCCAATAAAAAATCCTAATCCATCGAAAGAATTGGTAAATACTGAAGTGGCTTTCGACAATATGGTGAATAAGTATTCCTACCGTGGCTTGGATGACCCGCGCCCTTATTATACCAACGACTATAAAGGTTTCGTTCAGAATCACCGCAGTAGCTTTAATGATCTTGTCTCCGCATTGATTGAGGAAAACAACCTGGAGAAAGCGCGCAAAGCTCTTCTATTCTCCTTCGAAAAAATGCCGGATGCAGGTGTTCGTCTGGATCATCTGACCATTGGAATAGGTGATTCAGAGGGTTCTATAGAACTGTTGTTTAAAGTCGGTGAAAAAGAAAAAGCCGTTGAAGTAGCCAAAACGGTTGGAGATCGTGCTATCGGAATTACGCGCTACTATACCATGAACAACAATCCTTATGCGGATGAAAATCGCAAAAGCATGTATATTCTGAGCGAATTGCAAAATATACTCTACCGATACGGTGAAGATGAGTTGGCAAAAAAATACGAAACAGCCTATGAGGATATCCTTAAAATTCTGGAAGCTCAGATTGGACCAATAGAATAATTGACTCCCAGGAATTGAACTAAAAATTAAGGCAGGGGAACCTGCCTTTTTTTATTTCTCATTTGCCACACGTAGGTCCCGGACGGCCACATTGGCGCTTCGGTCGCGCTGGTGTGTTTCTGGATTGGGTTTGACGTTGGTTACCTGCGGTTGGCTTGCTCCTGCGGGCGCTCGGATCATACGTAGGACCCCGCCCAATACTAGAAGGTAACTCAGGCTTCGGAATCTCTGAACCAATCAACGATTCGATTTGCGAGAATCGACGTTGGTCGTTTTCATTCACTAAGGTTATCGCCGTACCCGTTGTTTCAGCACGGGCCGTTCTTCCAACACGGTGGACATAGTCCTCAGGATCAGGTGGAACATCCCAGTTTACCACCAAGCTAATTCCCTCAACATCAATTCCCCGCGACAGTACATCTGTACCAATCAACAACTGAACTTGTCGGTTGCGAAAGGCACGCATAATTTCTTCGCGCTCGGCTTGTTCCAAATCCGAATGAAATGATTTCACCGATAGGCCCGAACGCTTCAAATCATTATAAAGCTTTTTTACCATCTCCTTAGTTGAGGAAAAGATGATGGCACTGTTCCAGGGAACCGTCTTAAGAATATAGTTCAGCAAAGCATGTTTCTGTTGTTCATGGCAGATGTAGGCTTGCTGTAGAATACCTGATGCAGGCTTGGCAATGGCAATGGTAATTTCAACCGGTTCACGCAAAATCTTGTTGGCCAATTGCCGTATGCGCGGCGGCATGGTCGCTGAAAAAAGTAAGGTCTGTCGGGTTGGCGGCAGATGATTGATGATGCGCAGGATATCGTCAAAAAATCCCATATCCAGCATACGGTCGGCCTCATCCAATATCAAATGATTTAATCTGGAAAGATCAATCGTGCCTGTCTGCAGCATGGCAATAAGACGACCTGGTGTTGCAATGATAATATCAGCGCCCTGTTCCAAAGCTTTTCGTTGCTGATCCCAGGCTGCTCCATCCCCACCACCATAAACCGGAATAGAACTGACGCCGGTAAAGTAGCCAAACCCTTCTACCTGCTGATCAATTTGCTGGGCAAGTTCCCGAGTTGGAACGATAATAAGCGTATCTAAGTGTCGGTGATCCGACTTAATCATCTTATTCATTACCGGCAATAGGTAAGAAGCAGTCTTGCCAGTACCTGTTTGTGCGCAGGCAATCACATCCTTATTTTGAAGAATGATTGGAATGGCTTGTTCCTGAATGGGTGTAGGCTTTGAAAAGCCCATGGCATCAAGTCCTTCTTGAAGCCGATCGTCTAATTTGAAATCGAGAAAAGTCAACGGATGAATTAAAAAGTATAGTTAAGAACCTATGCAAGGTAACAAATTTCCAGGCGGCAAAGTTTCAGTGATCAGACAATCACTACTTCCTGTTGGCAATCCACACGCCAAATAAAATAAGCGACATACCAGCAAAGTGTCCAATATGTAAGGCTTCGCCATCCCATAATCCCCACAATACGGAAACAAGAGGCATTAAATAAGTAACAGAACTTGCAAATAACGGACTGGTTCTTTTTACCAACCAGGTAAAGAGCATTGTTGCCATGGCCGTACTCATAAAGGCCAGCAAAACAATTAAGCCCATAGAGGTCCAGGCTCCGGGAACGGTCTCTAACTTGTAAACAAAATCACTGAATCCAAAAAGATAAACTGCAGCCAATGGACCAATCAGTACCAAAGCAGTCGCCGTAAGTGCAACAGAATTGATACCGGCAATTTTATATTTTATAAAGTTCAGGTTCGAGCCGTATAATGCACAAGCCATCACCACCAGCAAAGCATAGCCGTTTAAACCGTCCATCGTCCAACCGGAACCGGCAAGCAA
>JBMSPY010000217.1:0-4407 GCA_049423005.1 Cyclobacteriaceae bacterium | reverse complement strand
TGTTTCAACAGACAAAAGTCGTTTGGTGTTTGACTGCGTAATGGCGCGTAATTCGGCATCGGGCTCAACAAGCATCAACTTTTGAGTGGCCGTTGACAAGGCCAGAGCGTCCACACCAAAGCCGGTTGAAAGATCAATGATGAGCTGAACGGAACCTGTGATTTTGAGCAAAAAATCAACTTTTTCGCGAGCCGTAGCCTCTGAAGAGCTTTGCTCCAGGTTGGCATTGGGAGGGAAAATGGTCAGCGGATCGGAACACAAGTTTGGAAACCGACGTCGATGACGTTGTCGGGCTTCGATCTGGTCGGCAACAAAACCGGCCGAATAACCATACACATCTTTTCGGGCCAGGCGGATTCGGTCCGGATCATCGGCTGCATGTTCCTTAATGTATTCTGCAAGCTGCGGAGAGATGTTCAGCATTCCGGTGAGCAGGGTTTCGTGAATCCTTCTTAATTTGAGAAGTTCAAAATTGCTCAATATTTCTTCAACCCCTTTAATTCAGTATGAAAAGATTCCCGATCCTCCTGATCACTGCACTGATCTCTTTCACTTCTTTCGCGCAAACCCTGAGTAAGAAAGAAAAAGAAATCATCAAAAAAGTTGAAGCCAATCACGCCCATGCGATTGATCTGCTCGCACAGTCTGTGAACATCAACAGTGGAACGTTCAATATCGCGGGTGTAAAAGCAAACGGAGATTTGTTGGAACCTGAATTCAGAAAAATCGGTTTTGAAACACGATGGATTGACATGCCCGTAGAAATGAAACGGGCGGGCCATTTGTTTGCAGAGCGAAAGGGAACAAAAGGAAAAAGGGTGTTGCTGATTGGTCATCTGGACACCGTTTTTGAGCCAGACAGTCCATTTCAAACCTGGACTGTAACAGATTCCATTGCGAGCGGACCTGGGGCAAACGATATGAAGGGTGGCAATATCATTTTATTGTATGCGCTTAAAGCCCTACACGATGCCGATGTCTTAAAAGACACACAGATCATTGTAGCGCTTCACGGCGATGAAGAGAACGGCGGTGATCCGGAATCCATCAGCCGACGTGATCTTATTGAAGCTGCCAAACGCAGTGATCTTGCGCTTGCGTTTGAGACAGCGACCGCATTTAACTATGCCACCGTCGCGCGTCGGGGAGCCAGCGGCTGGAAATTGGTAACAACCGGTAAGCGGGCGCATTCATCCGGCGTTTTTAGCAAGAACACCGGCAGCGGAGCGATCTACGAAGCGGCCAGAATTCTAAATCGTTTTCACAACGAGCTTCAGGAACAGTACTTAACCTTTAATCCCGGCATGATCACCGGAGGTGCGACGGCCGAACAAAAAGCCGGTAATGGAACAGCCAGCGGAAAAAGCAACATTGTAGCAGAAACTGCGATTGTAACCGGTGATCTTCGGTTCATCTCAGAAGAGCAAAAGAACCGCGCGCGTGAAAAAATGAAAGCGATTGTAGCCGAGCATCTGCCGCATACCACGGCCACCATCACATTCGAGGATGGAATTCCGGCGATGTTTCCATCACCTGGAAATTATGAGTTGCTGGAAAAGCTCAGTCAAGTGAGTAAAGACATGGGTCTTGGAGAAGTGAAGGCTTGGGATCCCGGGCAGCGTGGTGCTGGAGATATTTCGTATGTAGCGCCGTACATTAGTGGTCTGGACGGGCTTGGAGCCATGGGCGGCGGCGCACACAGTCTGAGCGAGACAATGAACTTGAAGACATTTAAAGATTTGACGGCTAGGGCAGCGGTGATGATCTATCGGTTGACGAGATAAAAGATTTTCAAACCTTAAATAGGTTGTCGTTACTATTGTATTCTAAACGAAGTTAATTACTATGAACCTCTACTGGATTTACGATATGCCTTTGTGGCAGTTCTTCTTTTTAACTGTGAGTGTTTTCATTGGCTTCTCCTTGCTGGGCGCTTTTCTTTTCAGTAAGATTTTTGAAACAAAGTTGGGCCTATCTACAAAAACAAATGAGATCGTCAGCATTTTTCTCAATACCAGTGGCGTAT
Organism: Cyclobacteriaceae bacterium; assembly: GCA_049423005.1. Classification (GTDB taxonomy): domain Bacteria; phylum Bacteroidota; class Bacteroidia; order Cytophagales; family Cyclobacteriaceae; genus ELB16-189. The sequence goes on along the minus strand of JBMSPY010000217.1, from coordinate 2,381 downwards.
TCTATGGCATCACACTCGGATTAATTTCAGTTGCCAATTATGAAAACTTTAGCTCGGTGGAAGAGATTGTAGAAGCAGAAGCCAGTTCACTGGCTGCTCTTTACAGGGATGTAGGTTTATTGGAAAAACCAGAAAAGAGTGAACTCCAGCATACGCTAAAGGAATATACCCAATACGTGGTGGAACAAGCATGGCCTGCTCAAAGTCAAGGCATCGTACCAAAAGGAGGAACAGTTCTTATTGATTCTTTTCAAGTACAGCTGGCCAACTATCTGCCTGAAACCGATCGCGATAAGATCATCTACTCCGAAGTTTTTGATCAGTTCAATGTTCTTATTGAAAAGCGACGAGTGCGTTTGAGTTCCGTATCTAAGGCGATGCCGGCTTCGGTGTGGGCTGTGTTATTGGTCGGAGCTTTTGTAAACATTGTGCTAACCTGGCTTTTGGTCATTAACAACCGCAAATTGGATATCATCATCAACACCCTATGCGGTCTGCTGCTCGGCTCTCTGATCTTTCTGATCGCTGCAATGGATAATCCGTTCCGGGGTGAGTTCAGCGTATCGGCAGAGCCGTTTGAACTTTTATTGGAAACATTGATGAAGTAAATCTGAACTGTAAAAAGACTGGAGGTATACCTACTTACAATTCTTCTTCATCAAGCCCTTCGCATCCGGTGAGCCAAGCTCCTCGGCGCGCTTGAAGTCGAGGCAGGCGTCATAAGAATTGTTTAGACGTAATTTCATTTTGCCGCGCTCGACATACGTTTCCGGATCGGTTGGAAATAAATCTATTGAAGCCGAGTAATCTTCCACAGCTCCGGCATAATCTTGTTTTTGTTCACGCGCCAATGCACGGTTATCGTAGTAGGTCGGATTGTCGGTATCCAATTCAATCGCTTTCGTATAGTCCGCTATCGCACCGTCAAAATCCTGAAGATTAAAACGAACCACGCCGCGAAGGTTACGTGTGGTGGGATCATCCCCATTTAGTTCAACAGCTTTATTGTAATCGTCGAGGGCACCTTTAAGATCGTTCAACGAGGTACGAGCCAAGGCACGATTCTCGTAATAATCCGGATTTTTTCCATCGAGCTTGATGGCTTCGGTATAGTCACCTATGGCCAGTTGAAAATTACTCAGCTGATCGTAGGCAATGCCACGAAAATTCCACAAAGCGGGGTCAGTCTTATCCAATTCCAGTGCTTTATTATAATCGTCGATGGCGCTCACGAATTCACCAATAGCTGCTTTGGCTACACCGCAGTTGTAATATTTATCGGCATCGGCCGGACCAATTTCTAGCGCTTTTGAAAAATCAAAATAGGCGTCGGCTACTTCATCGAGATTGTATTTCGCAAAACCCCGGTTGGTGTACGCATCTGCAAATTTCGGATTGAAGCGAATGGCTTTGGAGAAGTCAACGATAGCGGCTAGATCATCGCCTAAATTCATTTTTGCAAGTCCACGATCATTCAAGGCATCGGCTTGCGTAGAGTCCAGCTCTAGTGAAACAGACAAATCTGTTATCGCGCCATAATAATCTTCCAGCGCAAGCCTCGACTTGCCGCGAAGTGCATAAGCCAGTTTATTTTTCGGATTGGCCTCTATGAATTTCGTCAGGTCAGCCTTAGCGCCAGCCTGATCACCGGCTGTCATCTTTTTTCGAATTGGTTCCAGTGGATCTTGCTGAGCAAACGTAGTTGCTGAAATCAGACAAAAAAAGATAAATAAGAATCGGCGCATGCGTAGCTGTTTGATTCAAAGTTACGTAATCCAGAACGCTCGGCCGATCAGCGCATCAGCAAGAAATAATCGTGCAGCATCCGCGTAACCTGAGCGATCGCCGTTTCCCGATCGGAGATGGGCTTTTCTGAGGACTTGACAAAGGCTGCCACGACCAAATGTCCGGCATCGCCCGGAAGTGAAATGATTCCCACATCGTTGGTCGTCATTCCAATTGTTCCGGTTTTGTGGCGAACCGGCGTATTGGGCGGAAGGGCACCCTTAAGCCGGGCCTGTCCGGTTTCACAACGCATCATAATATCCAACAACAAGGCCTTCGACTCTGGTTTCAAAATCGGCTCGGTGAAAATTTTCTGGAGCAAAGTCGCCATAGCATCGGGCGTTGAGGAGTCGCGGGGATCACCATCAAACTTTTTAGATGAGGCATTCATTTGTTCTGGTGTGATGGTCTTTTCAATTTCAGCAAAAGCCTTCCGCGGATTTTCCGCTTCTTCCGGCCAGGCCACTCCAAGCCAATCCGATATCAAAACAGAGGTAGGTCGATCGACTCGTATTCCATTTATGCCCATTCGATTCATGGTGGCATTCACCTGTGCCGGTCCACCTGCCAATTTTAAACACAAATCAGTAGCACTG
>JBMSPY010000216.1:0-4446 GCA_049423005.1 Cyclobacteriaceae bacterium | reverse complement strand
TCATTACCAAATTGTCCCTGAAGATCGATGGCGAGGTCAATATTTTTGTAGGCAACAGTTGAGCTGATTCCGGCCAATAAATCGGGAATCGGAGAGCCGATGATGGTGCGGTCAGCTCCCGTAAGCTTTCCGTCTTTATTGATATCCTCAAATTTTAAATCTCCAACCTCAGTGTTGGATAGGCTTGGATAATTATTTAGTTCATTCTCATCCTGAAACACTCCAATTACTTTATAACCATAAAAAGACCCAATCGCAGATCCTGGAACGGTTCGAGTTACCTGGCGACCATTGAAAATACCGACCAGTTGCTCGTCTGAACCTCCACTTCCGCTTACTTTCAGCGTTTCATTTTTGATGGTATTTCCAACGGCGTTGATGGTATATCTCCAATTGCCGCGCTCACCTTTCCAGCCGATTGTCCATTCAAAACCTTTATTCACAACAGAGCCGGCGTTAAAAGTGATTAAAGCGCCATCACCATTACCGTAGTAACCAGGAACGGGCAAATCGATCAGAATGTCACGTGTGTTTCTGTTATAATAGTCCAACTCGGCTGTAAGTCGATCGCCAAAGAGCCCGATTTCAACGCCAATGTCTGTCTGATAGGTGCTTTCCCATTTCAAATTTGGATTTCCGGATACGCCGTAAGTGGCACCTGGGTATTGTACATCAGGACCAAATAAGGCATTGATTCCGTTTAATACCAGAGAGTATTGTCTTAGATAGTTGATTTTTTCGTTTCCAATGATACCCCAGCTTGCTCGCACTTTTAGATTCGAAATGGTCTGATTGCCATTTAAGAAATCTTCGTTGATGGCATTCCAACCGAGTGCGAAAGACGGGAAATTCGCGAAGCGATTTTTTTCTGTGAATTTGGATGAGCCATCTCGGCGAAAGGTTGCTGTTAGCAAATACCGGTCTCTGAACGTGTAGTTTGCGCGAAACAGGTAGGACATCATCGAATAATTAAAACCGGGATTTACTCCATTTTCAGCAAAGTTGGGGCTAGGCAGATTTGGAAAAATATTAACGTACCAGAAGTCCTGAATGGGACGCAGCAGGTTCTGTGCACCCAGAAAAACATTTTCAGAAGAAGATTCCTGCATCGTGTAACCGGCAACTGCATTGATCCGGTGGTTGTCGTTTTCTTTTTGGAATGAAATGGTATTTTCCCATAGCCAGTCGATACGGTCAAAGTATCCTTTACCTAAGTCATCGGTCGCATTTTGTTGCTGCGGACTTACATAGAAAACCGGTGTATAACTAGTGGATTTGGAGTACTCTAGGTCAGCACCAAAGCTTGATCTCAAAGTGAAGTGTTTAAGAAAATCGACCTCAGCAAACAGGTTGTTGACGCTCCGTAAGCCTTTTGAGAAGCTATTGGTGTTTTCAATATCGGCAAGGACGTTACCAACTCCGGGAACAGGGCTAAAGGATCCATCTTCCTGATAAGGCGCAATCGTTGGCCAGGCCCGGTAGGCTACGAACACGGCATTGCCGGCAGTGTTTTGTTGTTTAAAGGGTGTGAAGGAAAGGTTGCTGCCCAGTCGGATATTCGGCGATAGATTCAGAGTATTGTTGAATTTTAGTGATACTCTTTTGTATGAGGACTTGGTAATGATTCCGTCCTGTTGAAAATAACCTAAGGAGGTATAGTATTGGAACTTTTTGTTTCCTCCGGAAATGGATACGTTGTAGTTGCTGAGTGGTGCAGTTTGAAAAATTAGATCTTGCCAATCTGTATTCGGCAATACATCTATGTTATTGTAGGTGCCGGGATTGATCTTATTTCGTACCACGGCATATTCTTTTCCACTGAGTAAATCAATTTTTTGAGGAAGATCTTGCATATTGTATTCAGCGGAAAAGCTGATGGCTGGCGCGCCGGTATCGGACTCACTTCCGCGGCGCGTAGTGATGATAATCACCCCATTGGCACCGCGTGCTCCGTAAATCGCCGTTGCCGATGCATCCTTTAAAATTTCCATGGAGGCAATGTCGTTGGCGCTGAGGTAATCGATGTTTTGTAAAATGACTCCATCTACTACGTAGATTGGGGAGGCATCATTAAAGGTGCCAATACCGCGAATGCGTACATAGGCGCTTGAGCCCGGGGCGCCTGAAAAACTAGAGACCTGCACACCGGCTACTTTTCCTTGAAGAGCCTGCATAGGGTTGGCTGAAGGTATCACGGTTAAATCACCACCCTTTAGGGAAGAAACGGATCCGGTGAGATCTGATTTCCGGACTGTTCCGTAACCCACAACGATAATGTCTTCAAGGGTTACCTGATCGGATTCCATTAAAATATTCAGTTGGGATCGTCCTTCGATGGTAATCTCCTGTGAACGATATCCGATACTGGAAACAATCAATATCTTATCGTTTGGTGATAGGGTTAATGTGAATTGTCCGTTTGCATCCGTGGTGGTGCCGCGATTTGTTCCTTTAATCAGGATGTTTACACCTGGTAAAGGGCTTTTTTCTTCGGCACTGGTGACTTTACCGGTCACTGTGGATGATTGGGCAAAAGTATTCCAGGTCAGGACAAGTCCTAAAAAACTGAAAATGAATGCCTTTAAACGGGAGTGGGTAATCGTTTTTCTCAAAACAAGAGGCTTATTCTTCTAAATATGGCGATTTGATCGCTTTTTTAAAAGTAAAGGAAGGGTGGACGGTTGTCCTATTCTATGATTTTTATCAGGTTTTTAATCGAGATTTTGGTGGTCTGATCGTTTAAAAGAAGGATAGCACTGCTCTTAATCTTTTTAGCAGATCTAGAAACTGAAATGCCTTACGATAGGGTACTACCAATCCAGAAGAGGTGTGGTAATCATTTTACTTTACACTTGTTTAGGGCTGAGCCGAAGATGGGACTTGAACCCACGACCTACGGTTTACGAAACCGTTGCTCTACCAGCTGAGCTACTTTGGCATTTTAGCCGATCTAACTTATGAAATGTTTCAACTACCTTAACCTAAGTCTAATTGATCCTAAAATTTAAAAGGCAAGATGTTACTACTTATGTAACTAGTTTAAAACTGGGAACAAAGAATTTAGTTTAGATCACAATCCCTCGTAGCTCTGCTAACTTCTGCAATCTCTGTTATTAATTTATCGCCACCCCATTTCCCATAGACATACGTCACAATCTCCGCAATCTCTAAATCAGTTAGCTTCTCGTTGCCCGGCATTGGCTGATCATAAACGATGCCATTTACGACCAACGCTGAGTCAATTCCATTTCGTATCAGACAGATTACCTCTGATTTGCGGCCGGCTAAAAAATCTGAACCGGCAAGCGGTGGATACAACGAACCAAAACCTTTTCCGTCAGCTTGATGACAATTGCTGCAGTGTTGCGCATACAACCGCTCACCCTGAACCAAATATTGGGCATACTTCGGATCACGATTTCCGCAAGCTGCAAAAAGTAGGATAAGAAAAAGAGAGGTAAGCGAAATTGTAATCCTCATTCTTCGAGCAGACGAAGCTTTTTAATATCTCCAATTAGCCGATCCGTCTCCTCTGCGACTGTTCCATCATACTTTCCGCGAAGTCGACCCTGACGATCGACCAATAAAAAGGCGCCACTATGAATGTAACCGTCTGGCTCTGCCGCATCTTCCATTGCCGTAGCGTAGTAGCTGGTCTGGGCTAAATTAAAAATCGAATCTTTATTCCCTGTTAAGAAATGCCACTTTACACTCTTTATTCCAATCCGATCTGCAAATTTTTTCAATCGATCTACATCATCATACTCTGGATCAATGGTATGCGATAGGATCACCACATCATCCATTTCTCCTACGGCATCGTAAACCCGTTTCATCTGTACTTTCATCTTTGGACAGATGGTTCGGCAACTGGTGAAGAAAAAATCAGCGACATAAATCTTTCCTTTTACATCTGCATTGGATATCAAAGTGCTGTCCTGATCCAAAAGGGCAAATGGTGCTACGGTGTGGTAGATGGTGTCGACTCCGTCAAATACTCGTTCTCCAAATATGGGTAGCGGCTTATCGTTAACCGTACACTGCCAAAGCCAACCAGCTGAAAATAGAACTACTGTACTATAAACCACAAACCTCATCGCCTTCTTGTAATGTTTCATATTCAAGCGGAATTATGTTCATTCCAAAATTCACCTTACTGCCTTGCTTGCGGTAATTACTTAATGTTTTTAGAGGCTCTTCTCCGGTCCTTCCAGTTTCCGGATCTACCGTCGTTAGTACACACCGCGCACAGGGCTTAACGGCTGCAAAGATATTCCTTCCAATTCGAAAACGGCGTAACGAATCCTCCTCATGTGACCGGCCGCCGCTTACGACCAAATTAGGCCGGAATCGAATCATAGGAACGGGTTCTGAAAGCTTTGAATTCAATAAATCCAGACTTTCCTGGCTGATCATCAACAACGGATATCCATCGGCCAGACTTAC
>JBMSPY010000215.1:0-4449 GCA_049423005.1 Cyclobacteriaceae bacterium | reverse complement strand
GATTGACCCGGATGCTTTTATCAACTTCAATTTGAACGACAGGTGCCTTTCGCTTCTGCTCAAAAAATGTTTTGGGCAGAAATATTTTTCCAATCGCTATGGATTCATCCTCAACCCAAATAGGCCGGTTAAGATCCATGCTCCTTAATTTTTCGAACAGTAGATTGATAAATTGTTCGTTGGTGGGTTGAGGCTGCTGTAATAATCCTCCGAAGGCACTTCCCTTATGGTTTGCCATGTGTTCCAGATCCAAGACCTGTTCGCCTTGTAACTCCAGCGCTCTGAGGATTTCACTTTTACCACTTCCTGTTTTACCGCCGATTACCAAAAGCGGAAGAGGTTGTTCAAAAGCTTGAAAAGCTTTTTCCCGATATGTCTTGTAGCCACCCTCCAAACGGCGAGTGGCTACACCGGCCATTCTAGCAAAGTCACAAAAATTTTTGGAACGCATTCCGCCACGCCAGCAGTACACAAGAAGTTCCCGGCCAGCAGCATAGGTAACGACCTGATCAACGAGTTGCTCCAACCGCGGCCCAACCAATCGGAAACCAGTTCGAATTGCTTCCTCTTTCCCTTTCTTTTTGTAATCCGTTCCCACCAGAACTCTTTCAGGATCTTTTAAAAGCGGTATGTTTTCAGACCCTGGAACATGTCCATCCTGGTATTCCGATTCGGAACGGACATCGACAACGGGAAGAATCCGGGAGCGTGTTAAAAAGTCGTCGATGCCTACTGTGCCCATTTTTTAGTTTTACTTGCCAAAATTCCTTGATTGGCGTCTCCTCTGCAAAAAATCCTTTTTATAAAAAAAGTTTAGGATCAGGGCCTTAAAATACAGACAATCAAGCCTCTATTTGTTGCTAATTTGTATTTTTACGGTTCGCTCTATGGCCAAACAAAAGAAAAACTTCTTAGAACGTCTGACCTCCAGGTTTCAGCTGGTAGTCCGAAATGAAGATAACCTTGAGGAGCGCTCTATTGGAGGCTTATCTAATGGCAGGGTCATTGCCATTTTTACTGTGTTCTTCGCCACCTTATTTTTTCTGTGTCTTTTTCTGGCACAAACTTTATTGGCAAGGTGGTATGACCCACGTCATGCGCAGCGGGAGGCCAACAAGCGACTGTTGGAGTTGGCTATTCGAGTTGACTCACTGGTCATGGAAGTAGACCGCAAAGACCAATTCATCAATAATATCCAACGCATCCTGCGTGGTGATACAACCGGAATTTCGGAGCCCTCGGAGTTGATGAAGGGTCAGAATAAATCGGTAACCCAGCCCGGAGATCTGAGTCTAGGAGAAAATTCTTCCGAATTCAGAAAAGAATTTGAACAAACGGATTTGTCATTGACGGCGCTCACCGGAAATACATACAGTGAACTTCAGGATACTTTTTTCTTTTCGCCAATCACCGGATTTGTTTCAGACCGGTACGACGCGAAACGAGGACATTTTGGAGTGGATATTGTGACGAAAGCGAACGAGCCAATCAAATCTATTGCTGATGGAACTGTTATCATGTCCTCCTGGACCCAGGATTCCGGGTATGTGATCATGGTTCAGCACCAGGCTAATCTGGTTTCAGTGTACAAGCACAATGCCGAGCAGCTTAAAAAAGTAGGCACGTTTGTGAATGCCGGCGAAATCCTTTCTATAGTGGGAAATAGTGGGGAAATGACCAGTGGACCACATTTGCATTTCGAACTTTGGTACAATGGAAATGCTATAAATCCTGAAGAATTCATAACTTTTTGACCTAAACCTAAGGACTATGCTCATGACCAAACAACAAAAAAAGGCTGCTGAAGAAGTAAGTAACTCCAGCACCAATGTTGTAAAAGGAACTGTGATTCAGGGTAATATTGAAACGACGGGTAACATGCGAATTGAGGGGAAAGTTACTGGAAATGTAATGTCCAGTTCCAAAATTGCATTAGGACCTGTGAGTGCAGTGCTAGGAGATATTTCAGCTATGAATGCGGATATTGAAGGAGAGGTAAAAGGCAATCTGGAAATTGGTGAGTTGCTGACCTTGAAATCAACCGCAGTTGTTGAGGGCGATATTCAAACATCTAAGCTGGTAGTTGAGCCGGGAGCAACATTTAATGGAAAGTGTACGATGGGCAACGCCCGGAATTTGAGAATCTCCAATAATGAATCCAGAACAGGAGAAGCAAAAACCGCTTAATCCTTTTTTAAAATACAGTGCTTTGGCCATTCAAATGGCGGGAGCTATTGCCTTTGCGGCATGGATTGGGTTTAAACTCGATCAACGCATGGGCACTAGTCCTGTTTTTCTGATTGTACTTATAATGACTGCCTTCTTTGGTTTGGTGTACCAACTCTGGATCGATCTGAAAAAAGGTCAATGAAGGCACTCCGTTTTTTTTCCTGGTGTGTACTGACGGCCTTGGTTTCTGCAATCATTTTGTGGCTCGGGGCCAAATGGATGCAATTTCCGGTTCCGTCCCATTGGACAGGAATCCTTGTTTTTTACGTTTTTTTCACTTTCCTGACCTTCCTTTTACTGCCTCCCGGTTTGCCTCCCATGGTTTTTAGTAGCCGATATTTATTGTTCCTGGTAATGCGATTGGGTGCTGCACTTATTTTAATGGTTATTTCCGCATTTATGGATTCTTCGAGAGTAGTTGCGAACACCCTATTCAATCTGCTCAATTACATCGTTTTTTTGATTCTGGAAGTACTGGTCTTATTTCAAGGCCTCAACTCTTTAAAAAAGGGCTGAAAGGGCTCAAATCAGGGCAAATATTCCCCATCCAGGGTTTCATTTTGAGGGATTAATCAATAGTTTTGCAGTCCTTTTTAACCCATCCATGACGGGACATCTCAAATCATTGAAAAACAGCCTTTTGGGGGTTCTTGCCGCCATTTTGATGACGGGCGTTTCAACCTCAGCATTCGCCGAATCTGAAGGTGGAGAGGGCGCTCCGCTCAATGTCAGCGAAGTGATCCTTCATCACGTCCAGGATGACCATGTATGGCACTTTGCCGATGGCTTGGTGCTGCCCCTTCCGGTTATTGTGTATACAGAGACTCGTGGCTTGGAGGTTTTTTCATCCGCTAACTTTTATGATGAACACCACAATCTGATTCCTTACAATGGATACCAGATCGAGCATGGTCATATTTCTATAGTTGGTTCTGAGGAGCACGTCCTTGACCTTTCCATTACCAAAAACGTTGCGATGCTTTTCGTCAACGTAGCCTTGATACTTTTTGTCTTTTTGCAGGTAGCGGCTGGTTACCGCAAGAACAAGGGTAAGGCTCCTTCAGGCATTCAGTCCTTCATGGAGCCCATCATTTTGTTTGTAAAGGATGAGGTGGTAAAACCCAATATTGGACCTAAGTACGAGCGTTATCTTCCTTATCTGTTGACGCTTTTCTTTTTCATTCTCTTTGGTAACTTCCTTGGCCTTTTGCCAGGCGCGGCAAACCTGACTGGAAACATCGCTGTTACTACGGTGCTTGCACTGTTAACCTTCTTGATTACTTCTTTCAGTGGAAATAAAGCCTATTGGTCACATATTTTCTGGACCCCTGGTGTTCCTCTTCCGCTTCGTGTAATCATTTTACCGGTGGAGGTCATAGGCATTTTTACAAAGCCCTTCTCTTTGATGGTTCGTTTGTTTGCCGCGATTACGGCCGGACACATCGTGTTGCTGAGTTTGCTTTGCCTGACATTTATTTTTCATAGCTGGGGTGCCGGTATTGGTGCTTCCATCTTTGTAATATTTATTAATCTGATTGAGTTATTGGTGGCTGGTATACAGGCGTATGTATTTACCCTGTTCTCCTCTCTGTATATCGGGATGGCCATCGAAGAGCACGATCATCATTAATAGAAAGCATTAAAGAGCGAGAGCTCTGGAACGATACTCCGGGAAAATCCCGGATTTTTTAACTGTAAACCGTAAACGTATGTCATTAGGTTTATTACTGGACATCAGCTACGCGATCATGGGTGCCGGAATCGGTGCTGGTTTGGTAGCTATTGGTGCCGGAATCGGTGTAGGTCGCATCGGTGGATCTGCCATGGAAGCCATGGCGCGTCAGCCAGAAGCAGCTAACAAAATTCAGGGCTCCATGCTGGTTATTGCAGCTCTCGTAGAGGTTGCTGCATTGTTCGCGCTGGTGATCTGCTTCCTTATCTCTAACAAGGCATAAGGAATTAAAATCAGAAGAGTCTGTCCATGGCGATTGGCCGGATAGACTCTTCTTTAAAAGAAACTTCGAAAAGAAAATAGATAGTTATGGATTTATTAACCCCCGGTACTGGCCTACTTTTTTGGCAATCGGTTGTGTTCATCGCCTTATTCCTTTTCCTGGCGAAATTCGCCTGGAAGCCCATTATTGGTGCCCTCAATGAGCGCGAAGAATCCATTCGTCAGGCTTTAGAATCAGCTGAAAAAGCGAAGGAGGAAATGGCTGC
>JBMSPY010000214.1:0-4451 GCA_049423005.1 Cyclobacteriaceae bacterium | reverse complement strand
TCTTTTTCCACATTGATTTCATTCCTACGAATTTTATCGAGCATCTTCTGCATCTGATCGGCATTCGCATTTTCCTTCAGAAGCTTTTCTAGTTCGCGGAATAATTTTTTGGTTTCTTCGTCTAAGACTTCCTCCATTAACTTCTGCAACTGCTCACTTTTTTCACGCAGCCGCTCGTCCTGTTCATCAAAAGCATTTCGTTGATCGTTGAGTTTTTCGTTTTCTTTTTTCAACTCCTCAAGTGCTTTTTCCATCTCTTGTTTCTGACGAAGAATGTCGTCAATTAAGGCCTTGTCTTCCCAATCCATCGATTGTTTCCCACGAAGTTTTTGTTGCGCCTCCTCAATAGACTCGCTAAGCCTTTTGGCTTTCTCAAAACCACTCTGAAGTTCTTCGGCTGTCTTTTCTTCAGATTGTCGGATACGCTCTTCCAGCACTTTGGCACCAGGGACGCGGAAAGAATACATTCCGGTTTTTACAGACTTCCTTCCATTAACACCGTCGTTATCCCAAACCGTTAGAAAGTAATTCAACTGATCATCGGGCTGAAGTCCAAGCGAATCCAAATTCCAGGGAAACAAAAATTCCTGACGACTCAAACGACTATCAATTGCAATTTTCTTCTGTGCAAAAGATCCACCCTCGTTGTTTTTACGAACAATCTGCCAGCTGATTTGAAGATCTGTTAGTCCGTGATCGTCGGAAATCAGTCCCCCGATATACAGATTTTTATAGAGCACTGAGTCACCAGCTTGTCTGGTTACGATCTCCGGAAACGCATCTTTAATGACCCGGATCTGATACTCCATTTGGTCCCGATTTTTGGCTTCTTTATTTTCCAGATTCAAACTGTACCGGTCATCTTGACGAAATCCTTTATTGAAACTAAAATTTTCGTTATCAGTGGTTTGCATCGTATTTGGCTGACCATCCGAAAACGTAATGGTGGCCTGAGCGGTATGCATAGCTGAAAGCAGCCAACGTATTTGAGTGCCTTCGGGAATTTCCAGATTGCCGCTGTTTGAGAGCCGCTGATTTTTCATCCGTAAGTAGGAGGGATAGCTTAATTCAGTGATCAACCCCGTAAGCTCAGGACGCGATATAATCTCTAGCGTATAGGGGACAGAATAGAACCCTGCACCGTAAAGACGGAAGTATTGTTCCGACTGAACTTTCTCAAAGACGTAAACGAATTCATTACCCTTTTTGATAAGTGTGTGCATGAGTCCATTTTGTTCCAGACTAATGGTTTCCGGAACAGCCTCGCCTGATACGGATATACGGAGCGTAAAATCCTCTCCATAATAGGCTTGCAAAGGACCGCCTAGGATTTCAAATTGGAATGGTGCCTCAGGCACAAATTCATCCGTGAATTTTATAATGCGCGTGGTGCTATCGGTAACGATGCTGAAATTAAAAACGGCCGCGGCGGTAACGATGAAAACAGGAATCAACAGATAGGGGAGAAGGCGCTTGTTCAAAGACAAGTCGATGGTTTGTTCGAAGGCCACCGGCTCTAATTCGCGAAACCGCTGTTCCACCGCTGCCTGAACTAAGGGCACATTGCTTCGTTCGGAGAGCTGAAGCAAATTCACCAACCGATCATCAACGGCAGAAATGGATTTACCTATTCTACGCGCAGCGTCTTCATTATTCATTCCTTTTTTAAGAATAAACCAACGAAGCGGGATTATGAGATAGCGCCAAAAGCAAAATCCGACAAGTCCGACAAAAAAAAGAAGAAGCAAAAACCGCCCGAAGCTGTTGAGCCAGAAAAAATATTCACTCAAAATAGCCACTAAAAAATAGGAGACCAGGACAGCCCCACTCAATAACGATCCTCGAACAAGAAGATTCAGATAGAATTTTTTCTTGTACGGCAGCAGACGCTGTTCGATCCTGTCGAGCCAATCAGCCATTCTTTATTAAACGAATTTTTTCTGAAGCTAGTTGTATGTGGTTCATGTAAGCCGACTTCAGACGTCTTTCAAAATTTCTTAGGGTTCCAGGTTCCATCTAAACTCTTTTTCAAAATACTCAATGACATGTTGCCGCAGCAGTTGTTCCTGTTCCAGAAGGTCGAAATGCGGAAGCTTTTTCACAAGCTTCCAATGTGGCCAACCCTCCTCATCCAGCCCCTCCAGCTGGTAGTAACCCGATAAACTGAGCACTTTACAAATTGCGATGTGCATCAGATCCTGTTTTTCCTCTTTGGAAAACGTCCTTACCCCCTTACCCAACTCATGGATGCCGATGAGAAAAAGCAGGGAATTAAGGTCTTTTGGGCGCTTTCCAAGGTTTTTCTCGACCTGTCCCATAAGCCGGCTCCACCGACGGGCTGTATCCAGGTCGCGCTGATACATTAGCCTTCTTGTAAAGCTGTCCAGAACTCAAAAGCCCGTCGCAGGTGAGGAATAACGATTGTTCCTCCAATTAACGTGGCAACCCCCATGGCTTCATGAACCTCAGCAGTTGAAAAACCAACCTCTTTACATCTCCCCAAATGATATTTTACACAATCGTCGCAACGCAAAACCAATGAACAGGTAAGCCCGATGAGCTCCTTACTTTTAACATCCAGCGCACCACCTGGACTGTAGGCATTGGTGTCAAGGTTGAAAATCCGTTTGAGCAGGAGATTATCCGCATCGAGAATCTGTTGATTCATCCGAGAGCGGTAGTCATTAAACTGTTCTACCAGGTTCATGAGGAAAATAGTTTTGAGAGCATAAAAGTAGTGAGTTGTTATGAACCGAAATTATTTCACGGATTTTCTTCGCCTGTTTTTTCCGAGTTACTGTTACGGCTGTCGCGGACCCATGATCCGATTTGAAGATATGCTGTGCAGCAGCTGTCTCCGTCAGATGCCCTGGAAGTTCCTTGGGAATCAGGATGAAAATCAGTCACGATTAGTGCTAGGTCCACCATTTGCCCACACCTTTTCCTTGCTGGATTTCCAAAAAGGAGGTGTTGCACAGCGTCTTTTGCATGAGCTTAAATACAATCACCATCCTGAAATTGGCCAACGACTCGGTCGAATGCTTGGCATGCGTATGGTACGGAAAGGGTTTCGCGGCAAGTTCGATCTTATCCTACCAGTTCCTCTACACGTCTCGCGTTACCACTCACGCGGATTTAACCAAAGTGCCGTCATCGCAGAAGGTATAAGTGAAATGCTTGGCGCCTCTGTTGATGCTACTATTGCTATTCGAAAAACCCCAACGGGTACACAAACAAAAAAAGACAAACATTCCAGGTGGCATAATGTAAAGGATGCCTTTACAATAGTATATCCTGATCGGGTTTTGGATAAGCAGATTTTGCTGGTGGATGATGTGATTACAACAGGTGCTACTATAGCCGCCTTCGGTGACCGGGTTTTCCGCCATGGGCCCACCTCGGTCAGCGTAGCCAGTATAGCAGATGTTTCCAGGTAAAAGGTGGACACTAAGGAGACGACTATTTGATTCAAAAGCCCTTTAATTTCAGGCACTTAGAAAAAGCCGAACAGACCGTAGGAAATTTTAATCCACAATTCATCTAAGTTATTCACATAACATTCCCATAACACCATAACTATCTGATTTTTAATTATTTAACTTAATTTAAATAAATCCATTCTTTGTGGATATCTTTTTTTGACAGGTCAATTTGCCTCCTGATAAGGCCCTTATAAAATGCTAATAATCAGTCTTTAACAAACGCGCTATGGAGACCCACTAATTTTTTGGTCTGGTAATTCCTTCTCGGTCTTTTTCAGAACTTGAAGGGTTATCCACAAGAATTCAGGCTATGGAGTGTCAACGCAAAAAATTCAGTCTGCCAGACGATCAGATTTATTTAAATGGGGCCTACATGAGTCCGTTGCTGAACAGTGTAGTGCTTGCGGGCCAGGAAGCTATTGTTAAAAAGCAGACGCCATCGGTCATCCGCACAGATGATTTTTTTTCTGAGGTCGAGGTATTGAAAAAATCCTTTGCACAACTCTGTTCAATCTCGAACTACCAGGATGTGGCCATTGTTCCCTCAGCCTCCTATGGTTTGGCCACGGTTGCTAAAAATATTCACGCCGATCGTGGACAGAAAATTGTTTTGATCTCCGAACAATTTCCTAGCAATGTGTACAGCTGGCAACGATTGGCTGAGGAGCGTGGTCTTGAAATTCAAATGATAGAGTCGCCGTCATCCACATCAGAGCGCTCCCAAGGTTGGAATGAAAAAATTTTAGCGGCCGTTGATCACAAAACTGTTCTTGTGGCCATGGGTAATGTTCATTGGGCTGATGGAACCAAATTTGATTTGATGTCCATTCGAAAGGCCACGCGTGCTGTTGGTGCTTTGCTGGTTATTGACGGAACTCAATCTGTTGGGGCGCTGCCGTTTGATGTTCAATCCATTCAACCGGACGCCTTGGTGTGTGCGGGATACAAATGGTTGATGGGTCCATACAG
>JBMSPY010000213.1:0-4486 GCA_049423005.1 Cyclobacteriaceae bacterium | reverse complement strand
TTCTGGTTACGTACAGCAGATTGATAACAGCATACGTGCCCTTCACAATGCCTTGGGAGTTGTTCGTGAATTAGCGCTCGGTGGAACAGCAGTTGGCACCGGCTTAAATGCTCCCAAGGGCTACGATGTCTTGGTTGCAACAAAAATTGCTGCTCTTACAGGGCATCCATTTGTTACAGCACCAAACAAATTTGAAGCGTTGGCTGCTCATGATGCTATGGTGGAACTTTCTGGTGCGTTAAAGCGCGCGGCCGTAGCCCTAATGAAAATTGCCAACGACATCCGAATGCTCAGCTCCGGACCGCGCAGCGGTATAGGTGAAATTATCATTCCCGATAATGAGCCCGGCTCCTCGATCATGCCCGGAAAAGTAAATCCAACCCAACCAGAAGCACTCACGATGGTATGCGCCCAGGTTATGGGCAATGATGTAGCCGTGAGCATTGGAGGAGCCACTGGACATTTTGAACTCAACGTCTTTAAACCGGTGATCGCAGCTAATGTACTGCAGTCGGCTCGACTTATCGGCGACGCGTGTGTATCCTTTACCGACAAATGCGCATCGGGGATTGAACCCAATCACGATATCATCAAGCGTCACATGGAGAACTCACTCATGCTTGTTACGTCACTCAATCCGCATATCGGTTATGAGAATGCAGCTAAAATTGCCAAGAAGGCTCACAAGGAAAATAAAACACTCAGAGAAGCAGCTGTTGAACTGGGATTGGTAACTCCAGAGCAGTTTGATCAGTGGGTGCGACCAGAGAAAATGGTTTAATTTCTGCCTTTTGCTATCTTTATAGACTAATCCCCTGACAATCATGACTATCCGGGTAACGATTCTGCTTTTTGCGATGCTGATTCAGCAAGCAGCAATGGCGCAATTGTCTAAAGAAGAGATGAAGCAATGGAAGCGTCAAGCAAAGAGCTACGTTAAAGATCCTGAAAGTCTCAAAAAACTTGGCGAAGCAAAGGCCACTAGTGATTCAGAGGTTAGGCAACTAAAATCCGACAATAAATTATTAACTGAAGATCTTTCTAAAAAAGATGAGCAGATCAGCGAGTTGGAAGAGTTGATCTCCAGAGTACGGGTCGATGCAGCTGTAACGAAAGCGGAGCTTGAAAAATTAAAAGCCGGCATGGGGCAAGGCCAGGCAATCACTGCAAAAGGAGCAGCAGATAAAAAATCTGTAGGCTCCAAAAATGCGGATTGGGCCACGGGAGTTGTTTTTAAAGTTCAGATTGGCGCTTTCCGAAACAAAGACTTATCCAAGTATTTCGATAATAACCCAAATTTCGGAGGAGAGGCAGGCAAAGAACCAACAGATCCCCAACGGATCAATCTTGGATTGTTCAGAGATTATTGGGAAGCCGATGCATTCAAAAAATATTTACGCGAAATGGGTGTTAAAGATGCCTGGATCGTTCCCTACCGCGACGGAATTCGTGTAGAAATCAGGGACGTTCTTGGTATTGTAGTGGGTGAAGAAACCCCAAAACAAGACTGATAAAATCAGTTCAGCTTTTCTTTAACGATAGAAAAAAGAAAAAGCATTTCCCTTCCGATCAAATCGGCTGTTTCCAGATAAATTTTTTGTTCGTCCGGCGTGCCGTCTGATCTTCCCGGATCAACAAAGGGAAGGGAAAACCTGGCTGCGGCACCAACTACAATTGGACAGTTTGCATCCGCATGATTGCACGTCATCACAGCTATGAATGTCTCCAATGTGGCCTGTGGATATGTCTTAGAGTACATCTCCAATCCTTCCTCATGGTCTAATGAAAGGATATAACCAGGATTATGCGATTTAACTTTCATGATGATGTGAAAGCCCTGCTCCGTCAAGGCACGTACAGCTCGGCTGTTGAAAGCCGTTACTTCCGTACCCCCTGATACGCATACAACACCCTTAATACCAAACCAACGGGAGGCTGCATAAGCCCAGGCTTGCGAAAATTGACTTCTGCGCGAATTATGGGTACAAATGAAATTCAGAACCACCGCACCCTTTTTCAAGTGGGTAAGAACCAGCTCGGCCAGGGCGTTCAGACTTTCACGGCGCTCCGAGGGAATTTCGGATTGGGTGCCGATCAGGCGTTGTATGGTATGTTGGAGACTTTCGTTCATACTAGCTCAGTTAGTTTTATTGAAATACTATCTTTAAGCTTCTCAAAGTTCAGGAAATTCACACAAATGAACCTGATCAAAAGTTTATTGAATTGTTACGAATGAAAGTAAAATTGGTCGCCTACGGTATCGCACGTGAAATTGTGAAAACCAAAACATTAGAGTTTGAGTTTTCCGGAAACACCATTGGAGATTTGAAAGAATCCCTGATTCTTGGGTTTCCGGCTTTTTCGAAATTACGATCGCTATCTTTCGCTGTTCAGGAAAATTATCAACCCGATCAGTTTATTCTACAGGAAAATGAAGAGGTCGTAATTATACCTCCGGTTAGTGGCGGTTGATTAAAGAGTGAGGTTTGCTTTTGAGTCTTTCTTGCGAACGTTTGTTATCAACCCAATCAAATTATTTTTTTGTTATATGAATCGCGGCGTCAAAATTTGCGCGGTTAAAAATCCGATATGATCATAATGAAGTTTGGCGGCACTTCGGTGGGTAAACCGGAGCGCATGAAAAAAATTGCAAACCTGCTTCTGGATACACCGGGGAAAAAAATTGTAGTGCTCTCTGCATTAAGCGGAACCACCAATGCCCTGGTTAGAATTGGCGATGCACTCGTGGCCGGTAAACCTGAAACAGCCGAAACCGAAATTGCAGCACTGGAAAGTCATTATTATCAATTTTCGGATGAACTCTTCACTTCCGAAGGATATCAAGCTATCGGTCGCGAAATTGTGAGTAGGTACTTCAGCTTGTTTCGACTTTTAGCGGCTGGAGACCCTACAAGCTATCAAGCCGATGACCGTACGTACCGTGAGTTACTCGCGCAAGGCGAACTCATTTCAACTGAATTCTTCTATCATCACCTCCAGGAAAGAAAAGTAAGTTCAAGACTTTTACCTGCGCTTCACTTCATGTCTATTGACGAAAACCAGGAACCGGAATTAGAAAAAATCAGTGCCCGATTGAAGCCACTTTTGGAATCAATGCAACACCTCGACATCCTGGTTACCCAAGGTTACATCTGCCGGAATCACCGCAATGAAATTGATAACCTGAAACGCGGTGGAAGTGACTACACAGCCTCCCTGATTGGTGCCGCTATTCGCGCAGAGGAAATCCAGATATGGACCGACATCGACGGCATGCACAACAACGATCCTCGAATCGTTAAAAAGACCATTCCGATTGCTGAGCTCACATTCGATGAAGCGTCTGAGTTGGCCTATTTTGGCGCCAAGATTCTTCATCCTTCCACCATTGTGCCGGCACAGAAATACAGCATCCCGGTACGTCTGAAAAATACGATGGATGAAAAGGCCTTCGGTACACTGATCAGCGATAAAGGATCGCGTGGAGAAATTCGCGCCATTGCCGCCAAAGACGGAATTACTGCTGTGCGCATAAAATCATCACGAATGCTATTGGCTTATGGATTTCTACGCAAAGTATTTGATGTCTTTGAAAAATACCGGACACCGATCGATATGATCACAACTTCGGAGATTGCCGTTTCCGTTACCATTGACGACGCTAAAAATCTTCCTCAAATTATAAGTGAACTGGAAAAACTTGGAGTCATTGAATTTGAAAGTGATATGTCCATCGTTTGCATTGTTGGAAATATGCTGGCAGAAAAACAAGGCGTGCTTCATCAGGTTTTCAGCGCATTGGAAAATATCCCCATTCAGATGGTTTCCTATGGAGGAAGTCCAAATAATATTTCATTATTGGTAAAAACCACACAAAAGAACCAAACACTTGAAAAACTAAATGAGGGTCTTTTCAACTTGAAATAAGCCTTTTGCAGCACCGAAATAGTGGATAAAGCTCCTCAATTATTGCACGGTCAGGTTTTTTTTAATTGTTTCCGTTGGTATAATTGTAGAGAGTGCATTAACTATTTCTGGAGAAATTTGATCTGATTCATTAATTCCTTTTTTCCAATGGAGCCATACGTTATTGTTGTTTTTGTTGTCGGTTACCTGGCCATTGCGCTGGAGCATCCCATTCGTGTTAACAAAACTGCATCCGCCTTATTGGCTGGAGTTTTTTGTTGGACTCTTTTTGCATTTTCCGGTCATGAAGGTGTTGGCGAGGAACTCTCTCACCATTTAAGCAAAATTGCAGAAATCCTCTTCTTTCTAATGGGTGCTATGACCATCGTTGAACTTGTAGATGCCTATCAGGGTTTTAGAATCATTACCGACAGAATTCGCACAAAAAATCCGGTCAAATTACTTTGGCTCATTTGCTGGGTGACCTTTTTCCTTTCTTCGATTTTAGATAACCTGACTACCTCCATTGTTATGGTCTCCCTTATTCGGAAACTGATTCCGAATAAGGATATGCGCATGT
>JBMSPY010000212.1:0-4489 GCA_049423005.1 Cyclobacteriaceae bacterium | reverse complement strand
CTGAAAAATTAATAACCCCCTTTTTTGAAGGATCCACAGATGCCTCTAGGCTAGGCACACCCGTGGACACTGGAGTTGCAGGAACAAGTGAACCGGAGATCGAAGCCAACTCATTTTGAGCAAGGGCATTATGCGACGTTGATATCAGAAGTGTGAAAAGAGTTACCGTCAGAGCATTGATAAAGAATTTCATAATTTTGTGTGTGTTTTTTTAACAATAAGCTAGGGTGTCCGTGCAGGGTGGTCAGAGACCCTGCCGGATGCTTTAGTGATACCGGCCTTGCCGGCTCACCATTTTGAGGATTATACAGTCTGTAGTGATTCCTGGTGTTGTGAAATATCCAATCCTTGTTTCTCTTCTTCAGGTGATACTCTTAAACTAATTATGGCACTGGTGATTTTGAAAACCAGGTAAGATCCACCAAATGAAAATACACCTACAATAACTAATGCAAGGAGGTGGTATAAGAAGGTAGTGTACTGGCCATAAACCAAACCAACATCCTTGGCAAAAACAGCCGTTAAAATCATCCCCGTTATCCCGCCAACTCCATGACATGGAAAAACGTCAAGTGTATCATCCAGAGAAGTTTTTTGACGGTAGTAGACAGCCAGGTTACTGATAATTGCTGCAGCAAAACCAATAAATACACTTTGACCTATGGTAACAAACCCTGCTGCCGGGGTTATCGCCACCAACCCTACCACAGCACCAATACATGCACTCATGGCTGTAATTTTTCTTCCCACGAGAGCATCAAACATTACCCAGGTAATCAAGGCTGAAGCAGCAGCCATATTGGTTGTACCGAATGCAAGAACCGCCAAAGTGCTTGAAGACAACGCTGAGCCTGCATTAAATCCAAACCAGCCAAACCATAACATACCAGTTCCAAGAATAATAAAAGGAATATTGGCCGGCATATGGAAATTATTTTCACGCTTACCTAATATAAAGGCCCCCGCCAACGCTGCAAATCCGGCCGACATATGAACAACCGTGCCTCCGGCAAAATCAAGTACGCCAAGCTTTCTCAAAAACCCGTCGGGGTGCCAAGTCCAATGTGCTAGCGGAGCATAAATCAATATCGAGAACAGACACATGAATATCAGATACGAGGTAAACTTCACCCGTTCAGCAAAACTGCCCGTTATCAAGGCAGGTGTTATAATGGCAAACTTCAGCTGAAAAAAAGCAAAAAGCATTAGTGGTACAGTAGGAGATAAAGCAGGGTGCACCCCTAAGCCAACATTTCTAAAAGCGAAAAATGTAGCAGGGTTTCCAATAAAACCACCAATGCTATCTCCGAAGGCAAGGCTGAAACCAACCACGAACCAGAGTAAACTGATAATTCCCAGAGCGATGAAACTTTGAAGCATCGTAGAAATGACATTCTTAACGCTAACCATTCCCCCATAAAAAAAACTGAGGCCAGGTGTCATAAAGAGGACCATAGCCGTAGCCACAAGAAGCCACGCCGTGTCTGATTTATCTAAACCTTCGGTTACGGTAAGATCTGGGGAAGAGGAGTAGCCTAAGGCAAGAAACTGCAAGGCTACCAGGATCACGAAAATTACAATCCATCGGGTTTTTGGTTTACTCATAGTGGTGTTGTTTTAGACAAAGATGAGTCTTTGATTCATTTTATACCATACAATTCGATTTTATTATACTTTTTTTAATTGTTAAGGTATTTTTTAACCCTGTTTTTAATTTTTAGATATGTTTTGAGAACTAGATGGGTATTTTTTTACCGTACAGTGAAATTTTTTTACAAATGATTGTTTGGATAGATAACTCGTACAAGCGAAAAATTGAATCAAATTGACCGGTTGCCAAGGCTCTCGAGGAACCGGATACCTTGAAAAGCAAAAAGCCACCAAAATGAGTTTTTGATAGCTCTTGAAACTGGTCGGGATGACTGGATTCGAACCAGCGACCTCTACGTCCCGAACGTAGCGCACTAGCCGGGCTGTGCTACATCCCGATCTACTAAACAGCCCAAATTTAGTCAGTTTTTAACTTTTGATGGAAACCCGGCCAGAGGCCACATTTCTAATCCTGACCGGACCATTTCAAGGAATTTCCCATTATGATTCTTAACAGGTCACCTAATGATTCTAATAAATTCCTAATCTGCTATGAGTCAACTATTAGTCCATCTGCAAATAATTTTCGACTGAATTATTTAACATGGCACGATCAGAATCAGCACCATTTGATTTACCCATGCTGCCAGTGCAAACGCCTTGTAGCATGGACTCCCTGATGCCCTGGTTGGTCAAGTCCCGATCAGAATTAGGAGAACTTAAAGGATACTCCTCCGTTTTTAGCCGAAAAAACGAATTGATCCACTCCTTCTACCTTATCGATGCCGTAGATAGCCTGGCACTGGACGGAGTTTTATCCACCAAGTCTTCTGTACTAGAAAGCCAACTACTCAATGAGTCGGAACAAGCAAGTGAAAACAAACAGGCTTTGCAAATCCGCAAAGCTTTAATCTGGGGAAAGGAACAAATCACCAAAGGCTCTATTAACGATGCTAACCTGAAAGATCTCCAAACCATAGTTAGCGGAAAAAAAACTGAGGATTTTAGAAGTAAAGCATCTGTATTGACAAAAAATGTCTCTACGATGCCACTAAATCAGTTTTCAGATCCCAAAAAAATTAAAGAACTCATTGAAAATCTCCTTCAATTCATCAAACAGGAAGATTCATCGTTTGACCCTTTGGTCCGAGCCATTATGGCTACAGCCCATTTTGAAGCCATTCGTCCTTTTGAGGATTTCAGCGGACGAACAGCACGGGCTTTTTTTCAACTGCTGCTGATGCAAACCGGTTTGGCGAAAGATCCCCTACTCCTTTACAGTCAACACATCCGAAAAAATACAGAGGCCTATGCACGCTTATTTCAGGAGGCAGTAGTGAATGGAAACTGGTGTGCGTACATTAAATTCATGCTCCATGGAATTGCCTTACAAGCGCGCGAAACCAAAGAAAAGCTGTCAGGAATTGAAAGTTTATATTTTCAGAGCCTGGAAACAATCAAGCACAAATGTCCCCAGATATACACACCGGAACTGGTTGATGCCTTATTCCTGCTACCAGTAATTTCTCCACTACGGTTATCCTCCAAACTAAAGATTCATTACACGACGGCAACACGCTATCTCAAAAAACTGGAACAAGAAGGCTTCCTGGAAAATCGTCAATCAGGAAAATACCAACTCTACAGTTACAAAACACTCGTTCAATTACTCTAATGGGCATAAAAGTAATGGAAATAAAAAAGGCGGTTTAAAGACCGCTTTTTTTATTTCCAAACCATGAAGGACTAACAACCAACATCCACCAAAATATCCTCGTAAAATGAAATTAAATCATCCACAGAACTGGCACCTGTTGCTGTGTAGAGTGCCTGAAGGCCAGTTTGAATGGCCGGACAATCTTTACCTTTTCGCAGGAGGTCAAAAAATTCATTATAAAGATCATCAAGATCCGAACAATCGATCTGCCCACCAGTACTAATGGAATTGGCTATTTCAGTAGCCTTTGCTGCATATTTGGTAGCAAGCACATTGCAGTCAATAGACTCTTCTCCTTCACAAATGGATGAAGAAAGTAAGCCCGTTAGCATTACATAAAAGCTTACCATCGTTAGAGAACGAATTAGTGTTTTCATTACTGGATTTTTTGGTTTTAATAAATGTAAAAAATTTGTGGACTCAGAACAAGGTTCCTCTATTATAATCCGCTAAATCAAAGCATTTGATTTACTGAATATATCTATGATAAAACCAGCGTTGTAGAAATGTGTTTATCATTTATTAATCGACCAGTAGAACATGAAAACTCAACGGGCCATGAGCCCCGATGACTAGCGACTGCTCAATATCAGCTGTTTTGGAAGGTCCGGATATAAAACAACCAAATCCACTCTCGCGCAATCGAATCTGCTTATACGCCTCGTGCATATTCGATAGGATAGCGGTGGCTGATAAAACTACAACCAAGTGATCAACAATAAAGGGAACAACACGAAAAGGAAGTCCAGCAAATTCAACCCAAAGTGCACCATTTTCTGCCACTCCAAACTCAGCCTTAAGAATCCCAACTTCAACACCTTCTAAGTCACGCGGATTGATTAATGCGGATTGGTCTACATTACCTTCAAATCCAGAATAACAGGAAATAATTTTACAATCTTGACCGAAATTTTTCACAATAAAATCCTGAGAGAAACCATCCGTCAATCGTGCTCCATTTTTCTCTAGCTGTGTTCGAAAAAGATCAATCCTGTTACCACTGAAATCAAATGATGGAACGCTAGGCAAAGGATGTTCCTTCAGATCAAAGGATTTTATCCTTTTTAAGATTTCTAATTTTGAATTCATTGCGAAGGTCTGTTTTTTCGAAACCATTCTTTAAATGTAGACGGCGGCAATACCGGAATCTCTCGCTGCCTCATCCACCTTCCCGCAAAAAAT
>JBMSPY010000211.1:0-4521 GCA_049423005.1 Cyclobacteriaceae bacterium | reverse complement strand
AAGGTGATTTTTCCCGGCGTGGGTGAAGCCAGTTCTACGATGAAATATCTTCAGGATATTGGACTGGATAAAGTCATTCCCAACCTCCGGCAACCTGTGTTGGGCATTTGTCTAGGTATGCAACTGATGTGTCAACATTCAGAGGAAAACAATACAACAGGACTTGGAATCTTTGAAGTGCCCGTGCTTAAGTTTCCGTCAACCAAAAATTTTAAGGTTCCGCACATGGGCTGGAATACACTTAATGAAAACAAGGATTGGACGGAGTTCGTACCGGACGAATCCTATGCCTACTTTGTTCACAGTTATTATGTCCCGGTTAATCCACAGACAACGATCGTAACCAACCATGGAATTGATTTTAGTGCCGCCATGCGGAAGGATAATTTTTACGCCGTTCAATTTCACCCGGAAAAATCAGCACAAACGGGAACCTCCATACTTGAACGTTTTCTGAAAATCTAAGACTATGCGCGTGATTCCAGCCATCGATTGCATAAATGGAAAAGTAGTTCGCTTATCCCAGGGAGACTTTGATCAGGTAACGAACTACGCACTTGATCCGGTGGAACAAGCCCTAAACTTTGAACAACAGGGATTTACCCACCTGCATCTTGTTGATTTAGAGGGAGCACGTATGGGAAAGGTTCAACAGACAGCAATACTGTTGGAGATTAAAAGAAGAACATCGTTAATCATAGATTTTGGCGGTGGGATAAAAAGTACAGAGGATCTCGAAAAGGTATTTTCTTCGGGTGCAGAAAAAGTAAACATTGGCAGTCTGGCCATTACCCAACCGGAAATATTTTCCAACTGGCTTACGACCTATGGAGGAGACCGTTTCATTCTCAGCGCAGATGTCCGTGATGGTTTTATTTTCATCGATGGCTGGAAAAGAAATTCAGGAAAAATACTTGAGGAGGTCATCACCCAATTCAGTCAGGAAGGTTTGAAAACGGTAACGTGTACAGACATCTCCAAGGACGGAATGTTGAGTGGTCCAGCTGTTAATTTTTACCGAGGCCTTAAAAAATCTTTTCCAGATTTGGAGATTATTGCCAGTGGAGGTGTTTCCAGCGTTGCCGATTTGGTTGACCTGAAAAAGTCCGGTTGCACCGCAGCCATTGCCGGCAAATCGTTACTGGAGGGCCGGATATCAACTGAAGATTTGATAAAAAACAACCTGGCGCTATGATTACCAAAAGAATAATTCCTTGTCTTGATATTCGAAACGGCCGGACGGTAAAGGGTACAAACTTTGAAAATCTCAAAGATGCCGGTGATCCGGTTGAACTAGCAAGCAGGTATGCCGCACAGCAGGCCGATGAATTGGTTTTCCTGGATATATCCGCTACAAACGAGGAGCGTAAAGCATTGCCTGAAATGGTCAAAGCGGTTGCCCGTCAAATCGATATTCCCTTCACGGTAGGTGGTGGTATCAATAGCGTTGCGGATGTCCGAGCATTATTGGATTGCGGAGCAGACAAAATAAGCGTTAACTCAGCAGCTGTTCTGCGACCGGAATTAATTGATGAATTGGCAGCAGCCTATGGATCGCAATGCATCGTGGTCGCGATCGACGCCAAGAAAGTTTTAAATCAGTGGATCGTTCATACACATGGCGGAAAGAAGACCACCGAAAAAAAACTGTTTAGTTGGGCCAAAGAAGTTCAGGAACGAGGTGCAGGAGAAATCCTATTCACCAGTATGGATCATGATGGCACCAAACAAGGTTATGCCATCGATCCGCTCACGAAGCTGAACGAATTACTAACCATTCCCGTCATTGCCAGTGGCGGGGCCGGTTCCATGCATGATTTCCTGGAAGTCTTTCAGGTGGCCAAAGCTGACGCCGCATTAGCAGCCAGCTTATTTCACTTCAGAGAATTGGAAATACCTGAGCTTAAAAATTTTCTACAAAAAAATAGGATACCCATTCGAATTGAAAATCAGTGAAAAGCTAAACAAATGATGAAACCTAATGTAACTTTTGATGCTTCAGGCTTGGTTCCCTGTATTGTTCAGGACGATCAATCCAACGATGTACTCATGCTGGGATACATGAACGCTGAGGCGTTGGAAAAAACGATGCAAGATGGAAGAGTAACGTTCTACAGCAGAAGTCGGAAAAAACTATGGACCAAGGGCGAAACCTCAGGTAATTTTTTAGAGATGAAGTCCATTTCATCAGATTGCGATCAAGATACGCTATTGATTAGAGCTCTACCCACTGGTCCAGTTTGTCATACCGGGAGCGAAACATGCTTTGGAACAAAAAAACAGGATATTCTGGAAACTCTGGAGCGTACTATCGCCAACAGAAAAAATAATCCCGATTCTGGTTCCTATACCTCAGGACTATTTTCTAAAGGAATGAATAGTATCGCACAAAAAGTTGGAGAAGAGGCTGTAGAGTTGGTGATCGAATCGAAAGATACCAATCAGGAAAAATTCTTGAATGAAGCCGCTGACTTGTTATTCCATTTCCTGGTGTTGCTGCAGGCCAAAAATTGCATGCTTAAAGACGTGAAAAAGGTTTTGGAATCAAGGGTAAAATAAGTGAATCAAGACTTGTTCAAGCAGAGGCCCTCTCCCACCTTCATGGTATAAAATTTCTGATTCAACTCTCGACATTTTGACTCAAATAATTCGGGTGAGGCTGTGTTGAATTCAAAAAGATCAAAATGGTGAGGAATGACCAGCTCAGCGCCAATATCCTTGCCCAAACGAGCTGCTTCTTCACCATTCAAATTTCCAGCCACACGTCGGGCCGGATCATGACCATTGATTGGGAGGAACGCAATGTGAACGTTCAACAACTTTAATACTTCAACCATACCTGGGTAAAGAAGGGTATCACCAGAGTGATAAATGTTCCATGGTCCGCACGTTAAGACATAACCCAAATACAAGCTTCTCCCCTTTTCATCACGCTCAATGTCGTTATGAGCCGCCAGGACCGCATGAATCTTAACTCCCTTAAAGACCACAGATTCTCCATCATTAATACCAACAGGAAAATCTAAGGCACAGCCAAGTCTATCGGCAACAAACTTTCGGTTGGCTTCAGGAATAAGGAAGTCTACCTCAGGCGAATGAGCCAGAATAGGCTTAAGTGTTTCAGCATCCAGATGATCGGTATGGTTGTGACTGGAGGTTACGATATCCATCACCGGGAGGCGCTCCGGAGCAATTACCCGCTCGGTAATGCGAACGTGTGGCTTGTCGGTGTGCGCATATTTCGTAGTTAACGAATCGCTGAGGTAAGGATCCAGTAAAATTCTTCGGTTATTCCAAATCAACAGAAAACCACTTTGACCGAGCCACCAAATATTCAACTCCTCCTCACCGGCCTGCGCGCCAACAGAAGCCAGAGCACCGAGCAATTCCTCATCCTTTTGAAAAGCCTTTTTCATTAACGGAATCAAGTTAAGGATACAGCCCGATTTTTCTGGGATAAAGTATTGACCAATGTAAGACCAAAGACTACTTTTGTTATTTATATTTAGTCTAAATAAGAATATAGAAATGCGTTTAATTGTATTAATACATTGTTTTTCAATTATTTACAATTTTACTCTGGCTCAGAACATAGACAGTCTGGCCTCAGCCACCATATTATCAGAACTGACTTTCATTGGTAAAAAGAGCAGTGCTGACCTTCACCAACTACCTGAGGTGGTTAGTACCAACATTTACGCCGGAAAGAAAAGCTCATTATTGGTCATGGATAATGTACAGGGGAACGTAGTGACTAATACCATGCGTCAGGTCGTAGGCAAAGTACCGGGCTTATTTATTTGGGAAAATGAGAGTAGTGGTATCCAAATCAATATTGCTGCCCGCGGACTTAGCCCAAATCGTTCCTGGGAATTTAATGTTCGACAAAATGGGTATGATATTGCCGCAGATCCTTTTGGATATCCTGAGGCCTACTACAACCCACAGCTTCAATCTGTTCAACGCATTGAAGTTGTTCGCGGGCATGGTGCCCTTCAATACGGGGCACAATTGGGAGGGATGATCAATTACATTCTAAAGGATGGAAGCGACTTCACTAAAAAATTTCAGGTTGAAACATTCCAAACCATAGGTTCTAATGGGCTGTTTAATGCTTACCAGGCTATTGGTGGAAACACAGGGAAATTTCATTACTACACCTTCTTTGACTTCCGGCAAGCAGAGGGATGGAGACAAAACAACAAGTACAACAGCCTAACCGGATCTGGAAGCCTAACTTGGAACGCTTCTCCTTCTGTTCAATTCACGGCAGAATTTACCAATTGGACTTCCGATTCACAGCAACCTGGCGGTCTCACCGATCTTCAATTTCAGCAAAATCCAAAACAAAGTGTCCGTTCCAGAAACTGGTTCGGGTTAAGTTGGCAAACAGCCGCTTTTACAGTCAACTGGAAAATCAATCCAACCAATAGATTGAATTTTAAAATCTTCAAGGTAAATGGAGATCGTGAAAGTGTCGGATTTTTTCCCTCTGGAGGAATTATTCAACAAGATATTTTG